>JAEUUQ010000413.1 GCA_016787505.1 Saprospiraceae bacterium
CTACACTTTCTTCCGCTGCGGCTGAATTTACCCCTTGAACCTCCGCCTGACTGTTGGGATTATACGCTTTATGGTACGCTTCCCCGGTTCAAAAGGCCTACTATTCAGTTTCTGTTCGTCCGCACCTGGACTTCTCCTCGGCCTTCCTTCAGATTTTCAGTCGCCCGAAACACCCTTGGCTTTGGATATGGGGTTCCCGTCAGTTGGCCCCCTTAGGACTTACTCGATACTTTCGTATCTTGCTCACCTATTAGTGTAGTGCCATGCCCGGCACACCAAATATTAGACCTCTCCGAGGTCATTTTTCATGTTGCCGAGGTCTTGTCCTGCCCTTTCTCCATTCCTACCCCACCGGCTGTTTCTGATCCCCATACCGGTCAATATAAAGCGCCTGGAAAACCTCCAGCAAATCCTTATTCCCCGCGTGCAATTCTCTGTTCACATTAAAAAGCGTGGAAATTTCCAATTCTGAAAATTTGTCTTTTTGGATCAATGGGTACATGCGGTGCATGAAATCGTGGTAGATGGTTTTATCCCTTAATTTCAGCTTGTCGAGCAAGGGGGCTAGTTCTTTTGAGGAAGGTTGTTTTTCTAAAAAAGGTATTAAATCGAGATAAAAAGCCTGTTGGGATTGAGAACGGGCGTGGATAAGCTCGACGATATCGTCGTTGACGGATTTTTCAAATTCGTGGAAGTTGTGGTGGATGTCTTTCACGTCTTTGGCAGCGCCCATGGCATGCCGGATGGCGATATCGGCATAATGCAACTGGTCGACGGCCTGCCGGTCGAGTTGTTCGAGTTGGAGGCGGGCGTAAAATTCCATCATTTCGCCTTCGAGCGACTTAATGGCTTCGTATTGCTCGGGGGCAGGCACGTTGATATGCGATTTGTCGGGTAACAGTTCGGTGGGGAGTTTCAGAATGCGCCAATGCAGGGCGAAGACGCGGGTGAGCAGGTGGTGTATTTCTTTGAAAAGCGCTTCAATAGCCGCATCGGATACGGCCGGGGGGACTTCCCTGATAAACCGGGCCACGTCGTGGTCGCCTTTCTGAAATCGCCCCTCTAAAAAGCGGGCATATTTGGGTAAAAAAGGTAAAAAAAGCGCGATGCCTATCAGGTTGAAGGTGCTGTGGAAAGCTACCAGCGTCACCAAGGGGTTGGCATTGCCAATAGCCCACTGCACCAGTTGCAACAAGGGAAAAAGGAATATTAGTGCAGCTATGTCTACCACCAGGTTGAAGAAAAAATGGCTGAACGCTACGCGTTTTTTGCCCGGCGCACCCTTAAAGCCGCCTAATAATACGGTCATGGTGGTGCCCAGGTCGCTGCCGATGGCCATGGCGGCGGCGCTTTCGAGGGTGAGCACACCGGCGCTTAGCGCACTCAGGGCAATGACCATGGCCGCCGTGCTCGATTGGATAAGGGCCGCCAGCGCAAAACCTATGGGCGCCAGCAAAAACGGCGACCAGCCGGCAAACGGCGATATGTCAAATTGCCCGGCCCAGCCGGCTACGCTTATTTTCATAAAAGAAAGTCCGAAAAACATAAACCCGAAGCCCAGCAATAATCGCCCGGTTTCCAAAAAGTTGCTGCGCTTGCCGCTATAGGCCGATATAAGTCCGCCCACCGCAATTAGCGGCAATGCCAGCAATTCGGCCTGCAGGCTAAAACCGAGCGTGGCGACGATCCAGCCGGTAAACGTGGTGCCCAGGTTGGCGCCCAAAATTATGCCCACGGCACTGCGCAACTCGATGATGCCGGCGCCCACAAAGGCCACCGCCATGAGGCTCACTACGGCGCTACTCTGCAGAAGGGCCGTGACGACCACCCCCGCAAAAATGGCTTTGATGGGATGGTTGGTGAAATTGCGCAAAAATCGCTTGAACGCACGCCCCGCCAATTGCTCGAGCGCGCGCTCGATCAGGGTCATGCCCAGCAGGAAGATGCCCAGTCCGGCCAGGAGCTGCCATATGTTGAGTTCAGCGATCACAGGGATAAATATAGGGAAAATTCCGAGGACAGACTAGGCGACTGTACGACTGTACGACTATACGAACATATACTACTTGTTCCTACAGTCCTACAGTCGTACAGTCGTAAAGTCGTAAAGTCGCACAGTCGTAAAGTCACCCTCACAGCACTCCCTTCGGATAGCCCAGATAATACTTCGTCACCAGCGCCGGTTGCACCTGGTCGGTCACCTGCGACCAGGGCAGCACCCGGCCGTTCTTCATCAGCATCTTGATTTCGTCTTTAAATGTGGTGTAGGCGCTATTTGATTCTGAGCCTTTGAGCAGGAAATAGGGGATGGCTTCTGCCGGGTATTTCGCCTTTAGCTTTTGGGTTATTTCCGAAACATAAGATTCGGGGAAAGGGTCATTGCTGAATTCAAGTTTGAACAGGCGGCGGTTGATGAGGCGTTCGGAGAACTCGCGCAGCACAAAGTCGTCGTGACGCATCCAGCTTTTGATGGCCGACATCACATCGTAGTCGTCGAGGCCGGCGAAGTATCCGAGCCACTCTTCGCGGCGCTGCCTGAAATCGCTGCCGCTCAGGTTGCTGTGCAGAAAATACGACAAATTTTCGGGCGCAGGCACCTCCACGCCTGCCCGTACGAGGTCTTTGGCGCGCTGCATGGTGCGCACCAGCATTTGCTCGGCGGCTACCACCGTTTTGTGCAGATACACCTGCCAATACATGAGGCGGCGTGCCACCAGGAATTTTTCTATCGAATAAATGCCTTTTTCTTCCACCACCAACTCATCGCCGGCCACCGAAAGCATCTTGATGATGCGGTCGTAGCCGATCACGCCCTCGTACACGCCGGTAAAAAAGCTGTCGCGGGTGAGGTAGTCCATGCGATCCATATCCAACTGACCCGACACGAGTTGGTGCAGGAATTTCTTGGGATATTGATCCTGGAAGATGCGGATAGCCAGGGTGAGGGCTCCGTCGAATTGCTCGTTGAGGGTTTCCATAAAAAAAACCGACAACTCTTCGTGCGATACGTTGATGAGCGTATTTTCGAGCGTATGCGAAAAGGGGCCGTGGCCGATATCGTGCAACAAAATGGCCACACACACCGCGTTGGCTTCTTCTTCGCTGATATCGGCGCCTTTGTTGCGCAGCACCTCGATAGCCTGGCTCATCAGGTGTAGTGCGCCCAAAGCGTGGTGAAAACGCGTGTGCAGGGCGCCAGGGTACACGTAATGGGTAAGGCTCACCTGCTTGATGCGCCTTAAACGCTGAAAATAAGGGTGTTCGATGAGGTCGAACAACAAGCCGTAGGGGATATTGATGAAGCCGTAAACGGGGTCGTTCAGAATTTTCTGTTTTTTCATAAAGGCATATTTCGCAAATGAGAACAATATTTTTATAAAAAAGTATATTTATATCCTCATAAAAGTGAATCAAGCTACATGGATAAAATCACCATACTCTGGGCCGACGATGAGATCGATCTCTTGAAGCCCCAGTTGATGTTTCTGGAAAAAAAAGGATATGAGGTACTCACGGTCACCAACGGCCACGACGCCCTCGATGAATGCGAGAACAACCGCGATATCGACGTAGTGTTCCTCGATGAGAGCATGCCCGGCATTACCGGCCTCGAAACCCTGGCCAAGCTCAAAGAAAGCAGCCCCCACCTGCCCGTGGTGATGATTACCAAAAACGAAGCGGAAAACGTGATGGAAGAGGCCATCGGCTCGCAAATTGCCGATTACCTCATCAAACCCGTCAACCCCAACCAGATTTTGCTGACGCTAAAAAAGATCATCGACAACAAGCGCCTGGTGCGCGAGAAAACCTCGTCGGATTACCAGCAGGAGTTTCGCCAGATCTTTATGCAAATCAACAGCGGCCTCGATTACGAACAGTGGGTGGATATTTACCGCAAAATTATCTCCTGGGAGATCAAAATCGACGAGTCCCAATCCAGCGATATGGCCAATATCCTGTCGATGCAAAAAAGCGAGGCCAATTCGGAGTTTTGCAAATACGTGGGCAAAAGATACCAGGATTGGGTAATGGATGGCGACGGCCCCGTGATGTCGAATACGCTGATGCGCTCCAAGATTTTCCCCAACCTGATCGACGGCACGCCTACTATTATGGTGTTGCTCGACAATATGCGCTACGACCAATGGAAGGTGCTCGAGCCCATCATCACCGAGTTGTTCCGGGTGGAAGAAGAAGACTTTTTCTATAGCATCCTCCCCACTTCTACCCAGTACAGCCGCAACGCGATTTTTTCGGGCATGTTACCCTTAGAAATTGAAAAGTACCACCCCGACTGGTGGAAAAACGACAACGAAGAAGGCGGCAAAAACCTGCACGAACACGATTTGCTGACCGAACAGATCAAAAGGCGCTTTCGAAAAGACATCAAGTTTGATTATGTGAAGGTGACCAATGTCAATATGGCCAAGCAAGTGCAAGACGGCATCCTCGATTACCTGCACAACGACCTAACAGTGATTGTGTACAATTTTATCGACATGCTGTCGCATGCCCGCACTGAAATGGAAGTGCTCAAAGAACTGGCAGGCGATGAAAAGGCCTACCGCTCGCTGACGCGCTCCTGGTTTATCAATTCCCCGCTGTGGGCAGCCCTTTCCAAAGCCGCCGAGCGCGACATCCAGCTCATCCTCACTACCGACCACGGCACGATAAGGGTGAATACGCCGGCAAAAGTGGTGGGCGACCGCGAAACGACGACTAACCTGCGCTACAAGGTGGGCCGCAATCTGCAATACGACAAACGCGACGTATTCGAGGTGCGCGATCCTGAAAAATTCGGACTGCCCCGCCCCAATGTAAGTTCGGCCTATATTTTCGCCAAAGAGGATAAGTTTTTCCTTTATCCCAATAATTACAATTATTACAACAATTATTATAAGAATACTTTCCAGCACGGAGGCATTTCACTGGAAGAGGTGATTTGCCCGGTGATTAGGCTGAGGAAGAGGTGACGGCTGGGAACCGTCTGAGTTGGTGACAAGGTGACGGCTCAGAAGTAGCTCAGGTGGTGACGAGGTGACGGCTGGGAACCGTTGCCGTTACTTTGTCACCACCCCAGGTGTTCCCTTGCCGTCACCACCTGAGGCGATCCCTGGACGTCACTCCCTAAGGATTATTCCACACATAAAAACCAACCATATGAAGAATTTGCTTTACTTCTCTGCTGTAATGCTGCTACTCACGGCTGCCAAATGCAAAGACAAAGTGACCTTTCAGATCGGCCAGCCGTTCCAGCTCAAGGTGGAACAAGGCGCCATGAGCGATGACAAGTCGTTTGGCGTGATGGTAGATAAGATCAAGGAAGACTCGCGATGCCCCAAAGGCGTCAATTGCGTATGGGAAGGCCAGGTAGTGGTGCAGGTAACGTTCAAAGAAAAAGGCGGTAAATCTCAAACCGTCGATTTCACCCTCAAAGGCCGTGAAAGTCAGTCGGCGTCACGCCGCGTAACCGGCAAGTACCAATTGCGCGTAAAACAAGTGGATCCCTATCCCGAAGACGGCAAAACGATCGCCAAAGAAGATTATATGGTGACGTTTTTGGCGTCGGAGATTAAGGATAATTGAGGTTGTAGGTTGTAGGTTATAGGTTGTAGGTTGTAGGTTTGAAACTAACAACTTACAACCTACAACCTACAACCTACAACCATCAAAGGTGCGTAGCAATATAATACGGCAACATAGCCCGCCAGGTGGGCCAATCGTGCGGCATATCGTAGCCCCATACGTCGAGCTTGTGGGGGATTCCTTTGGCGTGCAGAATTTGCGAAAGCAGGCGCGAAGCCTCGGGTGTTTCGTAATCTCCTGAGCCTGTGAGGATGTAGGTATATTTGCCTTGTCGCAGCAGGGGCAGGTAATAATCGTCATTGAGACTGGGCAGGTATTGCACCGGCGAGTTGAAATACACGTCTTCGTCGTGATAACCTTTAGTGTAAGTGCTCAGGTTATAGCTACCGCTCATAGCAATAGTGCCGGCAATCAGGTCGGGACGCTTGAAAAACAGGTTGGCGGAGTGCAGGGCGCCCAGCGAAGCTCCCGAAGTAATAATGGGTGTATCTTCACTGGTTTTGCTGCGAATAAACGGCACCACTTCCTCGTACACATAGGCGTTAAACTGCTGGTGGCGGATACTCTTGTGCCGGGGGTGCATATGGTTGTTGAGCCAGCTTTCTGAGTTGATGCTGTTGATAGAAAACACCTTCACCTTGCCTTCGTCAATATATTTGGCGATGGCGTCGATGAGTAGAAAACGTTCGTATTCCAGATAATCGGCAGCGGCAGTGGGTAGGAGTAACAATGCGGGGCCGTAGTGGCCGTACATTACTATTTCCATATTTTTATTAAGCCGTGGGCTATACCAGGAATGGATCTCTCTGTGCATGACGGATAGAATTTTTTTCTTGAAATAAAATGGGCTATTGCAAAGTTTCGGTGCTACTGCGCCTGGCCAGTTTAAACTGAAAAGCGAAACTGCGGATATTGGCGGAGAGAATCAATACCGAGTCTGACAGTTCTTCGATAGTGTAATCGGCCTCTATCCTACCCTGCCTTTGCTGTAGGATATTTTTTTCGACAGCATACGTAGCCGTTTCAGGCGCTCCGCTCATATTGGTGCGCAGGGTGCCGTCGGGCAAAAACTCGTAATAGAGTTCTTCCAAAGACTCTGTAGGCCTGCCGTCGCGGGTGGCCGATTGTAGTTCCCAGCGCCCCACTAACTGGTCGGCGGTCGGGCCCGGGTCTCTTTTGCAGCTGATGAATGCCGCAAAGAGCAGAAAAGGTAACCAAAGACGTCTAATCATGTGGCAATATGTGGGTTAGGAATAAAGAGCTGCAAAAATAAGCGTTGTTTCCGGTATTATACTTCGGGTTGACCGCTTTTGTGTATAAATTTGGCAAACAGTACCTTATCCTGCTTTGTTATCGTTGAGTTATGCACGCACAAAACCAAACCCAATTGATCCGGGATGAAGCCCAACGGCTGGGGTTCAGCTTCATTGGTTTTGCCCGCGCCCAACGGCTCGACGAAGAAGCGCGCCGGCTGGAAGCCTGGCTTCACAAAGGTTATCACGGCGAAATGCACTACATGGCCAACCATTTTGACAAACGCGTCGACCCGCGCCTGCTGGTAGACGGCGCCAAATCGGTGGTCAGCCTGATGTACAATTATTATACGCCACAAACCCAAAACGACACGGAGGCGCCAAAAATTTCACTGTATGCTTACGGCGAAGACTACCATTTTGTGCTCAAACGCAAACTGAAGTCGCTGCTGGCATTTATCCGAGAAACAGTGGGCGAGGTCAACGGGCGCTGTTTTGTCGATTCGGCGCCGGTGCTCGAGCGCGACTGGGCGCGCCGCAGCGGCATCGGCTGGGCAGGCAAACACACGCTGCTCATCAATCCCCGCGCCGGCTCTTATTTTTTCCTGGCCGAACTCATCCTCGACCTCGAACTAACCTACGATCACCCCATCAAAGACTATTGCGGCACCTGCACCCGCTGTATCGACGCCTGCCCAACCGAGGCTATCTCGCCCCAGGGATATGTCGTGGATGGCAGCAAGTGCATATCGTATCTGACGATTGAACTAAAAAATGAACTGCCAAAGGATTATCAGGATAAAATGGATAACTGGATGTTCGGCTGCGATGTCTGCCAGGAAGTATGCCCCTGGAACCGGTTTTCAAAACCCCATCGCGAACCGGCTTTCGAACCCCACCCCGATTTGCT
>JAEUUQ010000382.1 GCA_016787505.1 Saprospiraceae bacterium
CGTCATAGCCCGCACCCCTGCCCAAGCAAAAGAACTTGTCGCCGCCATCCAATTGGGCCACCCGCTTTTCGACCAGGCTGAAGATATCCGCACCCTGGCCGAATGGTTTGAATTGCCCGCCGACAACGGCTCTCCCGCGGCTCACCTGCTCCATGACGCCGCCGCCGCTTATGCACAAGGACAAAGCGATGCCGCCGTTGAACGCGTCATCGAGGCCGTCGCCACCGACAAAACCTACCACTCCGACCTGCCCCGCCGCGTAGCCATCGCGCTGTTCCGCCTCTGGGGCCCTCAGCATCCGCTCACGACTAACTACCGCTGGCGGTTTGATATGGCGCTGTATTAAGTGTGTGAACAGTGAACAGTGAACTGTGAACTGCTCCCCGATCGGTTCACAGTTCACTGTTCACTGTTCACACAGTTCACAGTTCACAAAATTTTACGACCTTTATAGTGCCGAAAAGATCCGGAACCATGCTGAGACAATGGATCAACGACATTTTTAAGTGGTATTACAAAGAGCGCTACCGGGAGATCAAACGCTACATGGACCACCCCCATGAGGTGCAACGCGCAGTTTGGCGACAACTACGCGCCGGCGCCATGCATACGCAGTGGGGTAAAATGTACGACTACCGCAGTATGCGCAGCCACGATGATTTTGCGCGCAGAGTACCTCTCAACGATTACGAAAGCATCAAACCGTATATCCAACGGATGATGCACGGCGAAAAAGACGTGCTGTGGAGCGGACAGGTGCGCTGGTTTTCCAAATCATCGGGTACTACGGGCGACAAGAGCAAGTTCATCCCCGTCACGAGCCAGAATCTCAAAGAATGCCATATCCGGGGAACCTGGGATACGATGACCCTGTTTTACCACAACCGCCTCGACGCTCGCCAATTCGAATGCAAAAGCATGCTGATGGGCGGAAGCCTCAGTCGTTTCGAGCCCTACCCCCGTACCATGATCGGCGATGTGTCGGCTATTATGATGAGCCACATGCCTTTGGTAGGACGCCCGTTTTTCACCCCCGACATCAAAACCGCGCTGATGTCCGATATGGATCAGAAGCTCGAAAAACTCGCCCAAATAGGCAGCCGCGAAACGAATATGGTGATGATAGGCGGGGTTCCCACCTGGACGGTAGTGATGCTCAGGCGCATCCTCGAGATGACAGGCAAACGGCATATGCTGGAGGTGTGGCCCAATTTTCAGGGGTATATCCACGGCGGCGTGAGCTTTACGCCCTACCGCAAGCAGTTTGAAGAGTTTTTCCCTTCCCCGCAGGTGAGTTACCAGGAAATCTACAACGCTTCTGAGGGGTATTTTGCCGTGCAAGACGATTTTGCCGTAAATGATATGCTGCTGTTGCTCGACAACGGCATCTATTACGAATTCCTTCCCATGGAAGAATGGGGCAAAGACGCCCCCAAAGCCATTCCCCTTTGGGAGGTGGAAAAAGGCAAGCCTTACGCCCTTGTGATTAGCACTAACGGAGGCTTATGGCGGTATATGCCCGGCGATACGGTGACGTTTACCTCAACCTATCCCTACAAAATAAAGATCACAGGCCGCACCAAGCAGTTTGTCAACGCTTTCGGTGAAGAAGTGGTGGTGGAAAATACCGATTTGGCACTGGCACAAACCTGCCTGCAAACGGATGCCATCGTAGCGGATTATACTGTGGCGCCGGTGTATTTTCAACAAAACAGCAAAGGCGGCCACGAATGGCTCATCGAATTTACCAAAGTCCCCTCCGACCTCGAGCTATTTAATCAATTGCTGGATGCCAACCTGCAGCATGTCAATTCCGATTACGAAGCAAAACGTTATAAAAGCATTGCGCTCGAACGCCTCAGGCTACATCCTTTGCCCATAGGCACTTTCCGCAACTGGCTGCGCAGCAAAGGCAAACTGGGCTGGCAAAGCAAGGTGCCCCGCCTGGCTAACCACCGCCAGTATGTGGAGGAGATCCTGGCATTTGTGCAAGGTGACCGGGTGCCGGAGCAGTAGACGCTGCCGCCCACATTTTTACCCGCTTAAAATAACTACGGGCGCGCCACATGGTTTTTGCCAGTTGAACTGCGGGCATGCCTCGTCTCCCACGCTTGCGGTTGGCCATAGCAATGCGGTGGATAATCTTCCAATGCCGCGCCACTTCGAAAAGGGCAGGCAGGTATCGGTGAGCAGGGTCGTAAATATGCGTGGGTTCCGAACAAACGCCGTTGAGTTCAATGACCTTTACCTGGCCGGTGAGCAAGTCGGCGGGCGAATTGCACTTCAAGTCGAAACGGCCGTAATAGATCTCGTCGAGCTGGCGGCTCAGGGCATCAAAGCCGGCTACCATCTCCGCATTGATCAGGTGGCGGCCATCCACAAATTTGGTGCCCTTGGCGTGGTTGCCCACCATGCCGAGCGATATGCCCTGCCCCGCTGAAGGAATCTCATCAAAAAGATGCGCATGCGTATCGCGTAGGCGTTCCATTTGCAACAAAGCCCTGGGATGCCGTTTGATCAACTCGAGTACGGTGGAGGAACCGTCGCCGGTGATTTGTAGAAATTCCTTGAGTGTTATCGAGGTGATATTACCTCTGTTTTCGCCGGGCAGCCGGTAATACAATACCCCTACTTCACAAGGATAGTCAAGCAATTCCTGTACGATAAAATCAATAGGGTAAGCCGAAAGGTATTGCGCTAATTCCTGCGGCGCATGTATTTTTTTTACCAAAAAACCTCGAAACCCCAGGTCGGGTTTGGCGATCAGCGGGTAGTGGATTCCTGCCGCTGCCAGCATGGACTGCACTTCGTCAAAAGGCAAGCCGGCTGTAACCAAAATGGAATTGGGCCTTATGTCTGCGGGAATTTTTTGCAGGGTCTGGAATTTGGATTCAAACCCAAAACCTCCGGTAAAAATGCCGGGGTTGGCGCCGGTGAAGAAGGTTATTTGCCGCGAGCGGGCCATGAGCCATAACAGGTATGGCAAGACGGGGTAATGAATGGCATACCAGGGCCAATATTCCCAATGCAGCAGGCGTATCCAGAAAGGGGTATAACGCCATTTTTCCCAAAACCGAAGTCGCTGAAACATTAATACAAAGCTACCAATTCTCCGCGCAATTGTATCTGCGCTTTTTTCATGTTGTTGCGAATCATGTCGTGGTATTGCATCTGCGCGCAGCTGGGCGTTTTGACTACAGTGGTGATACTCACAGTCTGCACCTTGCCCTCGCGGTTCATTACCACGTCGTTCCAGGGGTCGCCTTCGCCGGCGGTGCGGTGGAAGTCCAGGATTTCGTTGATGCCCGCTGCGGGGTGGTCGTGGCGCCAGGCGTCAAACCAGTACTGGCGCTTCTGGCGGATGGCCGCATCGTAGAGCGTGGCCGACGACCAGATATGGGGCTCTGCGGCGTCGAGCATTTGCAGGTGCTTGGTAGCGCCATCCCAGCGGAATTCGGCCAATTTCCCCTGATCGTAGATGACCATCGTAAAGGGTTCGATGCCGCTGAATTCGTAGGCGTCTACGAAGTTACAGGCGTGGCGGTAGCGGAAAAAATCGAGGGCTACCAGTCCGCGACTGCGCTTATAAGGCGGTTTTTTTTCGTGTGCTTCAAAGGCGCCATTTAGCACACATACCAGCCGGTTGTCACTGGAAGCGGCAATCCAGGTGCCGCCCGCGCCGTTGTCGCGCGGATAGATCAGGTGGAGGCCGTACTGTTCTGTAAGTGTGACTTGTAGCGGAGATCGAGAGGGCTTCTCGTCGCGATTGGAGGTTAAAATAAAACTATCCCTGCCTTGAGGGATGTACGTTACGGTACACATTGAGTTTAATTGTTTGTTGCCTTTAAACACACCCGAGTGAATAATGAAAAATGTAGAATTAATAATGAAAAATGGGGTGTGTCAGGCAAAGCAGCCGCAAAGTTGCGCTTTTCTGCAACTATTGTCAATAACTGGACAATATATTTCTCGTTGTGCCGTTTTTGGCGGCTTTACCAATCCTTCTCAGAAGCGCAAATTTTGGCGTTTTTGCGGCGCAATTTGTCTAGCACGCGTTGCTCTTCGGCGTCCATGATCTTGAGCAGGCGCTGGGCTTCTTCACGGCTGAGTTCTTTTTGTTCCGGTGGGCGTTGTTCGGAAGGAGATTCCGCCGTTTCACTGTCGTCTCCCTCTTGCTGTGGTTTGTTTTGCGGCTGTTGCTGGGGTTGGTTCTGCTGTGGTTGTTGCTGTTGCTGCTGGTTTTGCTGTTGTTGCTCTTGCTTTTGTTGTTCCTTTTTTTGCTGCTCCTGCTGCTGTTGTTGCAATTGCTGCAATCGTTTTTGGGCCAGCGCCAGGTTGAGTTTGGTACTCACATCGGTGGGATTCAGGCGCAGGGCATTTTTGTAGGCTTCCACGCTTTTTTCGTAATCTTTTTGTTCAAAATAGGCATTGCCCTGGTTGTGGAAGGCGTAGGCTTTCACCTCGGGCGTGTTGGCCTTTTGGGCGGCTTCTTCGTACTGGCGAGCCGCGTCGTCGTATCTTTTTTGCTGGTAAATGGCATTCCCCAGGTTGTATGCCCCCTTATCGCTCGGTTTTTTTTCGAGCGCCTTGCGGTAATTTTCCTCGGCTTGCGTATAAGCCTTTTCTTCGTATTGTTTGTCGCCTTTGCGCAAATACCGGTGCCCGGGTTGCGCATTCGCAGTGACCGTAATTCCTATAATTAATATGAATGATACAAGGCCTTTTTGTTTCATACATCAATTTTTCGTAAAGCCGCAATGCATTGCGTCTCTACGTGCCCCCTTGCATTCAACCGAATCAATTCCACCGGCGCCAATTCGTTGATCATCAGCGGGTCGTAGGATGTTTCTATTTTAATATAATTATCGGTAAATCCCGACATCATACCTTTTTCGGTGTGGTTTTCAAATAACACCGGACGGGTTTGGCCCAGGTGTTGTTCGTAAAAATAACGGCGTTTTTTCTCGCTAAGTATAGTGAGCATCTCGTTGCGGCGGCGGCGTTCTTCGATGGGGACTACTCCATCCATTTCGGCGGCAGGGGTATTGGGCCGTTCCGAATAGGTAAAAACGTGGAGGTAGCTCACGTCGAGGTCGCGCAGGAAGGCGTAGGTATCCAGAAAATCCGCTTCCGTTTCGCCGGGGAATCCCACAATTGTATCCACGCCTATACAGCCATGCGGCATCAGTGATTTGATCTGCGCTACGCGTTCGGCGTACAATTCGCGCAGGTAGCGGCGGCGCATGAGGGCCAGCAGCTTATTGCTGCCCGATTGCAGCGGCATGTGGAAGTGGGGCGCAAAGCGTTTGGATTGGGCAACAAAGCTGATGACCTCGTCGGTACACAAATTGGGTTCAATAGAGGAAATGCGAAAACGACTGATGCCCTCCACCTCGTCGAGCGCCTGGATGAGGTCGATAAACATCGCCTCTTTTTTTGGGCGCGTGCCTTCTATGACTTCCGTGCCGTTGCCGAAATCGCCGATATTGACGCCCGTAAGTACGATTTCCTTCACGCCCATGTCGGCGATGCGGCGGGCATTGTCTACCACATTTTCTACGGTATCGCTGCGACTGCGGCCGCGCGCCAGGGGTATCGTGCAGAAAGTACACTTGTAGTCGCAGCCGTCCTGCACTTTGAGAAAAGAGCGCGTGCGGTCGCCAAAAGAAAAAGCATTGACAAAATCGCGGACTTCCCTGATCTCCCCGGCCTGCACCATTCCCTTGCCCGGCGCTTTGCCCAGGTTGTCGATATAGTCGAGTATGCGGAATTTCTCGGCGGCGCCCAGCACCAGGTCGACGCCGGGAATGCCGGCAATCTCCTCGGGTTTGAGTTGGGCATAACAACCCACCACTACCACAAAAGCGCGCGGATTGTGGCGCAGCGCCTGGCGCACCACCTTGCGGCACTTGCGGTCGGCAAAATCGGTTACCGAGCAGGTATTCACCACATAAATATCGGCGCCCTCCTCGAAAGCTACCTCGCGATAGCCGGCGTCTTCAAAGAGGCGCCCTATCGAAGAAGTCTCCGAGTAGTTGAGCTTGCAGCCCAGGGTGTAAAACGCAACCGATTGAGGAGTGGCCATGCCTTGTTTTTTTTCACAGAGTTTCGCGGAGTCAAATTAACGCTCCGCGAAACTCTGCGCATAACTCTTTTTGAATCTGCGGTTAAATTCTCTGTTTACAGGGAACGCAAAATTAGCCCGATGGGTTGATATTTTCCGCCGTTCGACGACTTATTTGGCCGTTCATCGAAAAGGAGTTGCATTTTACTGACAAAATAAATATTTTTGTTTTAAAATCACCTGACATGACCAAGATATTAACATCTATTGTTTTATTTTGCTTGTTCAGCGTTATTTCGCTGAGCGCACAAACCGACGCCGGTCAAATCACCGGCAAAGTCACCGACGACAAAAACGCGCCCGTCGCGTTTGCTAACGTACTGCTATTCAATGCCGTCGATTCCACACTCGTCAAAGCCGAATACACGACCGAAGAAGGGAACTATCAATTCAGCCAAGTGCCTGAAGGCCGCTTCCGGATTGCGGTCAGCTATGTGGGGTATGCCGATGCCTCTACAGGAGAATTGACCTTGCGCGCCGGCGGAGCGATACAAGCGCCCGCTATTACACTGGCTTCTGCCGCTACGGAGCTCAATGAAGTCGTAGTGGCTGCCCGCAAGCCCTTGATTGAGGTCAGGCCCGACAAAACGGTATTTAATGTGGAGGGCAGCATCAACGCGGTGGGCAACACCGCCTTCGAATTGCTCCGCAAATCGCCGGGCGTAGTGGTCGACAACAACGACAACATCATCCTGCAGGGCAAAAACGGGGTCAATGTGTACATCGACGGCAGGCCCTCGCCGCTGACCAGCGCCGACCTGGCCGCGCTGCTCAAAACCATCCAGTCTTCGGAAATAGAAGCCATCGAAATCATCACCCAGCCTTCGTCAAAATACGACGCTGCGGGTAACGCCGGCATCATCAATATCCGGATGCGGCGCGACAAGCGCCTGGGCGCCAATGCCAGCCTGGAACTGGGCTTCGCCGATGCGATCTTCCCGAAATACAATGGCGCCGCTTCGCTCAACTACCGCGACAAAACGTTCAACGTTTTTGGCAAATACAGCCTCGCAACGGGCAACAACTGGAGTTTCTTCAACCTGTACCGAGAGCAGTCCGGACAAACATTTGACCAACAATCGACCAATCAAAACGGATTCACCAACCATAATATCCGCGCCGGCGCCGACTTTTTTATCGGCAAACATCACACTGTCGGCGTATTGGCTACGGGTTTTCTCAGCGATATGACCTGGGATTCAAAAAGTAAAACCCTTATCTCCGAACAGGCTTTCGGAAATCCACTGGAAGTACTCGACGCCTTGTCGGAAAACGACGGAAAACGGGACAACCTCAATGCCAATATTAATTATCGCTTCGACAACACGAAGGGAATTGTGTGGAACGTAGACGCAGACTACGGCGTTTTTCGCCTGCGCAATGAGGCCTTTCAGCCCAATTACTACCGCGACCCTTTTGAGGGGAATATCCTGGAAGAACGGATTTTTGCCACCGAAGCGCCCACCGACATAGATATCACCACCTTTAAAATCGACCACGAACGCCCCTTATTGGGCGGCCAGTTGGGGGTTGGCGTCAAAACTTCTTTGGTGAGCACCGACAATATTTTTAATTTTTATAATGTCGAAAACGAGGAATACCTCATCGACCCCGAACGCACCAACCAATTTCTCTACGATGAAAACATCAACGCTGCGTATGTGAACTACCAGCGCCAGGCGGGCAAATGGGGGTTCCAGGGCGGGCTTAGACTCGAACATACCCATTCCGACGGCAGGCTCACAAGCGCCAGCCCGACGGGCAACGACAAGGTTGAACGCGACTACGCCGACCTGTTCCCCTCCGCAGGTATCACCTACAATGCCAATGAAAAAAACGCGCTGCGCCTCAACTACAGCCGCCGCATCGACAGGCCCCGCTACCAGGATCTCAACCCTTTCGAATATAAACTCGACGAGTTGACTTATCAACGCGGAAACCCGTTTTTGCGTCCGCAATACTCCAACAGTCTGGAACTGGGCCATACCTACAACTACATGCTCAATACGTCTATCGGATTTACCTACACCACCGACCTGATGACGGCACTGACCGATACTACCGAGGTGAGTCGCAGCTATATTACGGAAGTAAACCTGGCCTCGCAGCGCACCTGGAATTTCAATATCAGCTATCCGTTTGCTATCGCAAAATGGTGGAATACGTACACCAACTTCTCAGGGTTTAATACCCGCAACCAGGCCGATTTTGGAGAAGGCAAAACCATCGATATTTCCGTGAGCGCTTTTTCAATTTACAGCCAGCATACCTTCCAACTGCCCTGGAATGTATCGCTCGAACTATCCGGGTTCTATAATTCGCCCAGCATTTGGGGCAGCAACTTCCGCAACCGCGAATTCTGGGCCGTAGAAACCGGCGTACAGAAAAAAGTATTGCAGGGACGCGGAAACCTCAAAGCCAGCGTGAGCGACGTATTCCTGAGCAGTCGCTGGCGCGGCGTGAGCGAATACGGGGGCTTGTATACCGTGGCCAGCGGCGGCTGGGAAAGCAGGTTGTTCCGCCTGAATTTCACCTACAATATTGGCAACCAGGAAGTGAAAGCGGCAAGACGTCGCAATACAGGTTTAGAGGACGAACAAAAACGTGTGAAGTCGGAAAATTAATCCTATCGCGTTGCTATTGCGCAACTAATTAATTATCCGTACCTTTGCACCGTTTTTGAGCCGAGCCTTGCAGGAGGTGTTGCTCCCGCAAGGCTTTTTTTATTTAATATCTACTTAATGAATAACGAACTGACTTTTGAGGCATTGGGTTTATCGAGCGATATCCTGAATGCACTCGCCAAAAAAGGGTTTGAAAAACCCACCCCCATCCAGCAAAAAACCATTCCACTGCTTTTACAGGGAGAACGCGATATCATCGGGCAAGCGCAAACAGGCACGGGTAAAACTGCTGCTTTCGGATTGCCCCTTCTGGAGCGCATCAGGCCCGAAAAAGGCAAGGTGCAGGCCATCGTGTTGGTTCCTACCCGCGAATTGGCGCTTCAAGTGTACGAGGAGATCAGCTCTTACCAGACCGGTAACAAACTGACCATCCTGCCGGTGTACGGCGGACAAGGTATGGATGTGCAATTGCGCCAGCTAAAAACCGGCGTAGACATCGTAGTGGGCACGCCAGGCAGGGTCATGGACCACCTGCGCCGCCGCTCGCTTAAACTGGACAATGTAAAGTTTGCCGTACTCGACGAGGCCGATGAAATGCTCAATATGGGCTTCATCGACGACATTGAAACGATACTGGAATACATGCCCGAAAACCGCCGCATGCTGCTTTTTTCTGCTACTATGCCTACGCGCATCCGGCAGTTGGCCAAGCGTTTTATGGGCGAATTCGACGAGGTGAGCATCGAAAAGGTAGAAGGCGCCAAACCGCAGATTACGCATACCTTCTACGAGATGTTCAACGAAGACAAAATGACGGTGCTTACCCGTATTATTGATACGAATCCGGGGTTCTACGGACTTGTCTTTTGCCGCACCCGCGCCGGCTCCGACCGCCTGGCCAAAGATCTTTCCGCCGCCGGCTACGACGCCGAAGCCTTGCACGGCGACGTATCGCAGGCCCAGCGTGAACGCATCCTGGACAAGTTTAAAATGAAGAAGATTCACCTCCTGGTAGCTACCGACGTAGCAGCCCGCGGTATCGACGTGAACAACCTCAGCCACGTGGTGAATTTCGATATTCCTGGCGAAGCTGAAACGTATACCCACCGCATCGGCCGTACCGGCAGGGCGGGCAAAACGGGCGAAGCGATCACCTTTATCGTACCCCGCGAATTCAGGGCGCTGCAGATGATCATGCAGCAAACCCGCTTCCAGATCACCAAGCAGCAGGTGCCTACCCTTCAGGAGGCCCTCGAACAACGCCGCGCAGCGGTAAAACACGAGATCTTCAAGCGCATCATGACTACCACGCCTACCGATGAAGTCAAAGCGCTTGCCGTAGAACTCCTGTCGAAAACAGAACCCGAATTGCTGGTGTCAGCGCTGCTGCAACAAAATTTCGGCCGCCAACTCCAGGCCCAGCAAATGCGCGAAATAAAGCAACTGCCGTCAAAGGGCAGCGACTCTCCCCGCACAAGAGAATCAAGAGACCGGGTAAGAAGCGGCGGCAAAGGCGGTCACGATTCGCTGTTCTTCGGCAAAGGCAAAACCGACGGCTGGAAGTCGAACCGGCTTATACAATACATCAGCGATACGGCGGGCATCCCCACCAAGAGTATTACTAAAGTAGACTTGTTCCAGAAACACGCCATTATCACGGTAGAATCCGATAGCGCAAATACGATCCTCGAAAAATTCCGCACGCCGAAAGGGCAACGCCCGCTGTTGCGGAGGGATCGGGTGTAATATTTTGTTGTCGGTTGTCGGTTGTCGGTTGTCTTTTTCTAAACCGATAACCGACAACTCATAACCGACAACCTTCATGCGTATTCTTATCCTTATACTGGGGTTAATTACAAGTTTCGGGGGCACTTGCCTGGCCGGCAACCACTACGCCTATTCCCCACTGGCGCGGGATGCCTACGACAAAGCCATCAGCCTGCGTATGAAAGAAGCCCGCCAGGCGATTGCCAAGCTGAAAAAGCAGGAACCCGGCAACCTGGTGGCCTACCACATCGAAGATTACATCGACTTTTTTACCATTTACATCGGAGAAGACGCAGCTACCCTGTCGCGCCTGAAGGGCAACAAGGACCGCCGCTTGTCGATCCTCGATGACGGCCCTATCGATTCGCCCTGGCATTTGTTTATTCAGGCCGATATCCGCCTGCATTGGGCCCTGCTGCGCTTTCGCTTTGGCGAATATATCAGCGGTTTTTCGGAGGTGAACAAGGCCGCCAAATTGCTGGAGAAAAACCGCAAGCTGTACCCCAATTTTATGCCCAACCAAAAAGACCTGGGCATCCTCCATGCCGCTGTGGGCACGGTGCCCGATCAATACAAGTGGGGCGTGCAATTGCTCAGCAGCCTCAGCGGCACGATCGAACAAGGCCGCAAAGAACTGGAAACGGTATTGACCTATGCCGAGCGCAACGATTTCGTATTCCGCGAAGAAGCGAGAGGCCTCTACGCCCTGCTGCTCCTGCACCTCGACAACAAGGGCGACGAAGCCTGGGATGCCGTCAATGATGCCGCGCTGCAACCCGGCGCCAATCCGCTGCATTGCTTTGTGGCAGCTCACGTGGCCCTGCGCACCGGCCGCACGGACAAAGCCGTGGCGCTGCTTGAAAAACGGCCCGTAGGCGCCCAATTCATTGCTTTCCCTTTTCTGGATTATATGCTCGGACTGGCCAAACTGCGCCGGCTCGACAAAGACGCGGCGCCTCATTTTCAGCGCTTTTTGAGTAAGTTCAGGGGCAGGCATTATATCAAAGAAGCCTACCAGAAAATGGCCTGGAGCGAGCTGATCAACAATAGGCCGGAAGGCTACCGCAAAAATATCCGCTATTGCATCCAGCGCGGCCTGGACGAAGCCGGCGGCGACCGCAGCGCGCTGCGCGAAGCACAGTCGGGGCTGGCGCCCGATATTACGCTGCTCAAGGCCAGGCTACTATTTGACGGCGCGTATTATTCACAGGCTTTGTCTTTATTACAAACCAAAAAAGCAGGCGATTTTAAAGATAAGCACCACCGCCTGGAGTACTCCTACCGGCTCGGCCGCATTTTGCACGGCTTACACCGGTACGACGAGGCCCTTGGCTATTACTGGCAAACGGTGAATGAAGGTAGCCAGGAGCGCTACTTTTTTGCCTGCAACGCCGCCTTGCAGATGGGGCTGGTGTACGAAGCTAAAGGCGATAAAAAACAGGCCCGCAACAGCTTCAACCGCTGCCTGGGCATGGACCCCGACGAATATAAGACCAGTCTGCATCAGCAGGCTAAGGCGGGGTTGGCGCGGGTGAAGTGAGGGGATTGCAACCAGATTTATTAATATTTCAGGCTTCTTTCAAAGCCCTTTCCAAAACATTGAGATTGCCAATATATTCTTCTCTATATTCCCAATCCTCTGCTAATTCAGCCCATATTTTTTGTCTGTCTATTGCCAATTGGATAAGGGGTTTATTCCTTTCTTCAATTTTACCCTCATCAACCAATTGCCCAAATCCTGTTGCTATTACAGAAATGTCAACTGTGAAGATGTATTGTTGGTCATCAAAAGCTATATCAATAATCTGTTTTTTGATTAATTTTCTGTCGAGGATTTTCTCGTTGTAATCAGAAATATTCATTTCACCAACACTTTCGATTGTCCATTTTATACATTCGTAAGTAAGTAAATTTGGATTTTCTTTTTTCCAATCTCTGAATTCGGACAAAGCCGTGTCTCCTTCGTCAGAACCAAAAGGAGCTAGTTCGCTTATATTATCCCAAAAGAATTCCTCTGGAATTAATTCAATAGCTCGCTTGTGAGCGTGATCTTTGTCAATCCCGTAAATTTCATCTTCCATCGTGTATATATTGCGCTCCGCTGGAGCTATGATGCACTTTGTTCATGAATCTTCTACCAATACTTACGCCCCGCTGGGGCTTTTCGGGCCCATTAAAAGGCCCGGAGGGCCGAAATATTGATAGAATCGGTAATAAAAAATTTCTCAAAAGCTCCAGAGGAGCGTAATATGCCGTATGCCTGATTTAAAGTGATAAAGTCGAATTAGGTGAAAGCCTTATAAAAAGTCAAACACGGGCTGGTTGCCGAAGCCAGTTAGCAAGCCGCAATGCCGGATCAGATGCAGACATTTACTTAATCCTATGTCTTTAGGCCGAAATTTGAACTGCTTTCAATACAAGCACCCAAAAACCCACAAAGGAAAAAACTTGCCAACCGGATATTCCAAATCGTCGCGGACTACATAGCTATTCGGATGCCCGGCAATTTGATCGTATGTTTTTTGCTTGCCGCCAATTTCAAACAAATATTGATTATCAACCAAAAAATCGCCTTGATTGGGGGCGGTTACGGTAAATAGACTTTGCATCTGGCTAATAAAAAACGTCTCCCGCAAATTACCGGTATTGGGCGGTTCACCCGATAAGGCATAAGCCAGGTTGGTGTTGTTGAGATATACTTTTTCCGGTTTTTGTAAAAGGGAAAGGCCCACCCC
Organism: Saprospiraceae bacterium; assembly: GCA_016787505.1. Taxonomy (GTDB): domain Bacteria; phylum Bacteroidota; class Bacteroidia; order Chitinophagales; family Saprospiraceae; genus JABWBR01. Next base: position 13,251 of record JAEUUQ010000382.1, read on the forward strand.
GGATGCCTGCAGCAACCTGATCAATCGCGCATTTTCGAGATATACAAGGTAATTGAGAATAGTGTTTCGATGTACGTCCGCTTTCTGCGCCAATTGGGTAAGATTGGGTTTGTATGGCACGTTGGCGGAGAGAATAAATAGCAATTGCAATAATTTGCGGGCATTGCGAGGGTCAAAGCCTTTAAGCGATGTCATGTCGTATTCAACGACAACCCGCACCATCTGCGCCAAACGCTGGTGAAAACCTTCGGGATCTTCTTTGAAAAACGGGTAATAACCCTGCGACAAATAAGTCCGGAAATGCGCTAATGGCCGAAAATCGGCGGGAAATAAATCCCGGATGGCTGTGGCATTGTGGAGCAGGTCTTGCAGCGACAACGATTCAATGTTTACTATGCCGCTTAACCCAAGGTATTCGCGAAAGGATAGGCCCTGCAGTTCGTACATCAGCGCCCTTCTGCTTAAATCCCCTTCTTCTTTGGCCAGGTCTATGATTGAAGATCCCGTAAAGACCACTTGCAAATCGGGAAAAAAATCATACAGGTTTTTGATTTCCCGCGCCCAGCCGGGGTATTTGTGTACTTCATCCAGAAACAGCATCTTTCCGCCTTCGCGGTAAAATTGTTCCGCTACGTCTGCAAACAGGTTTTGGGTAAAAAAAATATCGTCCAGCGAAAAATAAGCAGCTTTTGTGGCGGGTAGTTGCAGCGATTTCAACCGCTGGAGCAAAAGGGTCGTCTTTCCTGTACCACGCGCGCCTTTTATGCCGATAAGTCGATTGTCCCATCTGACTGTAGTATATAGATAACGGCTATACTGCGTAGCAGTGTATCTGACTAACTGTTCTGATTTTGCGAGGAGATTGTACATTTTGCACTTTCGTTTGTGCAAAAATACAAAAATTCTGCACATTTATTTGTGCAAAATTCAAAATAACCCATCTCATCACATATTCCGCCGATACTGCCCGCCTACCTGGTACAGGGCATGCGTGATTTGCCCCAGCGAACAATACTTGGCGGTTTCTATGAGTTGTTCGAATATATTGCCGTTGGCCAGGGCGGTTTGTTGCAATGTCTCCAACATCACGGCGCTGCGGTCGGACTGCGCTTTGTGCAATTGCTGTAACACACCGATTTGCGCTTCTTTTTCTTCGTTAGTGGCCCGGATAACTTCGTTGGGAATTGAGGTGGGCGATCCGTCTTTGCCCAAAAACGTATTTACGCCAATGATGGGTAACTCGCCTGTATGCTTGAGGGTTTCGTAATAAATGCTTTCATCCTGGATTTTGCCGCGCTGGTACATGGTCTCCATCGCGCCGAGTACGCCGCCGCGCTCGGTGATGCGGTCGAATTCCGTCAATACGGCTTCTTCCACCAGGTCGGTGAGTTCTTCGATGATAAACGAGCCCTGCATGGGGTTTTCGTTTTTGGCCAGGCCCAATTCGTGGTTGATAATGAGTTGGATAGCCATGGCCCGACGTACGCTTTCTTCGGTGGGCGTGGTGATAGCCTCGTCGTAGGCGTTGGTATGCAGCGAATTGCAGTTGTCGTAGATGGCGTAAAGCGCCTGCAGCGTGGTGCGGATGTCGTTAAACGAGATCTCCTGGGCGTGCAGCGAGCGGCCCGAGGTTTGGATATGGTATTTCAGCATCTGGCTGCGCTCGTTGCCGCCGTATTTGTATTTCATGGCTTTCGCCCAAATGCGGCGCGCCACTCGGCCTATCACGGCATACTCGGGATCGACGCCGTTGGAGAAGAAAAACGAAAGGTTGGGCGCAAAGTCGTCGATGTGCATACCCCGCGAGAGGTAGTATTCCACAAAGGTAAAGCCGTTGGCCAAGGTAAAGGCCAACTGGGAGATC
>JAEUUQ010000400.1 GCA_016787505.1 Saprospiraceae bacterium
GAAATTGTTTGGCGCCAAAGCGAATCAGTTGCACGGCCAAATGCCTGTTCGGTTTGGATTTTTAATGATTATATTGAATTATCGATTTGGATATTTGTAAAATATGCGAATTAGGGGTTGAAGACCCACAAAGCTAAGGCAGCAGCGATTTTGCCAAAGATGTGGATAATCAACCCATTATACGAACGAACTTTTGAGGCGTTTTGGAGTCCATAATGCTCAATGAGCCAATTGAAAAAAGATTCAATTGGTTGTCTTATCCTTGAAACAGCAGTTGAAAAGAGGTCATCAGCCGCTTTTTTGAACTGCCGTACCTGCGCACATTCTCCTTTGACAAGCTTGATAGGAGTCAGGATTTCGGATTTTTGTTCCTGTATAACTTGTTGGACCGCTTTGTCTGCGTAGGCTTTGTCTGCAAAAACCAATCTGTCCGCTAGTAATTCCAGGCGTTGGCGCATGGCAGTCAGGTCGTTTTCACTGGCCGAGGTAAGCTCCAGGCATTCCGGCAAGGGGAGTTTTCCGGGGCGGCTAAAGCACAGGGCATGCAGTTTGACCCCCCAATAGTGGATGCCCTTTGTGGCACAGTATCCTTTGTCCACGATTTCTTTCCTTGCCACCTTGCCCGTCCGTTTGGCAGAGCAGAGCATAATGGGTAAGGAATCGACGATACTGATAGATTCTTCAACATGTTGTCTGTCAATCTTTTGCAAAAGATTAGCGGCTAGTCGAGGAAAAACAGCGGACATGCGATTCAGCCTCGTCACAAAGGTCGCGTATGCCGGCAGGTGGGGAAACCAGGACAATAAATACCGTTTGGCATAAGCGTGAATCTGCGTCAACTTGCATTTGTCTTCGTACATCATAGCGTACAAATAGATGGTGATGATTTCCTCGTCTGTGATTTCTTGTAAACTATTGTTGGAAAATCTTTGGCAATGCCAGCGAAGTTCCTCATTATAGCACTCGCAGACGTAGTAGTACAGGGCGATTAGTTCTATTGCTTTCACAAATCAAAGCTAATTCGCATTGCGCTTTTCTACGTCTGTTTTTTTTAACCCCTAATTCGCATAATTAGTGTAAGGTAGGTTAAAAATCTTAACAAGTCAATAGCATTAACCTGAACTGGCATGAAACCGCATTTCTACTACACACAACGGGGCTTCTACCACAACAATTTAAGCGACGCCACAATAGTAGCAACGATAATAAAATACCTGAATTCCCTTTCCGGGATAAGTCTCACCGTTCGAATACCGATATAAATGCCGAGCGCAATGGCCGGAATGACGGCCAGGTTGAGTAAAATGCTCTCCTTGTTTACGGTATGCCACACCCAGATATGAAAAGGCAGCTTGAAAAGGTTGACGATAAAGAAAAACCAGGCCGCCGTACCGATAAAGTGGTCTTTCGAAAGGCGGCGACTGAGCAAATACGAATTTAATACGGGGCCTGCCGCATTGCCGATCATGGTACTAAAGCCGCCCAGCAGGCCGAAAACCCAGGAGAAGTAGCGATTGCCGGTGACGCGCGCGGGGAGCCCCTGGAATTCCTGCCATAGCATAAGTGCCAGACTGGCAAAAACGATGACGGCTATTAGTTGAGAAAAAAGCTTGTCATCAGCCCAATACCCCACCACAAGCCCGAGCAATACGCCCACCGCAGCAGCGGGGAGTAAGGCCCAAATATGCGCCCATTGCGCATGCCTTTTATAATAAACCACCGCAAAAGCATCGGCAATGATGAGCATGGGCAGTACCAGCCCCGACGAAGGTTTACCCCCAAAGATAGCCGCCATGATAGGCACAGCCAGCATACCCACGCCGCTAATGCCGGCTTTGGCCATGCCGATAAGCAAGGCGCCGAAAAAAAGCCAGGCCCAATTATCGGGCGATAGATCTGTCAGGCTCATCGGCACAAGGTAAACATTTGGAAGGCACAGGCATTTTACTTAGCAGGACTTTAGCCATTTGGGGTAAAAACTGGAAAGACCTCGGAGAACTTGTCCCGGCCAAAGGTCGGGAGGTCTAACATTTATAGAAAAAAATACAACAAACCCGCATCGACCTCGGAGAGGTCGCATATTTTAAGGGCAATCGGGATAGGTAGGCGGCCTTCGCCGCCGTCCCCCCCACACCACCGGGCATACGCTTTAACGTACCACGGCGGTTTTCTCTAACGATTAACCCTTTTGGATTGCGACAAGGGATTTTAGTCCCTGTTTGTCCACAATCCCTGTGGTCAAGGCTCGCTGTTCTTTCAAACGAGATGCCAACTCTGCCTGCATTGCACTCCGGATGGTTCCGCCGTCTGGTTTATCCAATGCGCCGCCTTTCCGTTCGAACAGGTTGCCCTGTTTATAACGGTTTGGCAATTTCGGCTCTTCGTCGTCTTTACTCATTTAATCGAGGCTTCCTTGGTTAGAAAATTCAGGCCTTCCTCCTTTTTTTTTCGAAGTACTACGCCCTCTGCTGACTTCTGTTCTTCAGGATTTCTTCCGTACTCGCGCGTACCTCCGACAATTGCCCTGTAAAACAGATCTCCCGGGGTAAGACTCTACACTTTCTTCCGCTGCGGCTGAATTTACCCCTTGAACCTCCGCCTGACTGTTGGGATTATGCGCTTTATGGTACGCTTCCCCGGTTCAAAAGGCCTACTATTCAGTTTCTGTTCGTCCGCACCTGGAGTTCTCCTCGGCCTTCCTTCAGATTTTCAGTCACCCGAAACACCCTTGGCTTTGGATATGGGGTTCCC
>JAEUUQ010000415.1 GCA_016787505.1 Saprospiraceae bacterium
TTTGCCGTAAATTTCGTCGTTGTTGAGATTTTCGAGCGCCGTAAATTCATTGCCGCCCTCCCATTTTACGGGGATAGCCAGGTGGTTGCCCCACACGCAGCGGTTCACGGGGTCGGGCATTTCCTGCAACCAGGGGTTGCCTGCGTATTGCCCGCCGCCCATATTGACGGTTTCGAAGAACGATATTTCAAGGGCTGATTGGCCGGGTTTGCGCACTTTGGCAGCCGCGGCGCTGACATCGCCCGAGAAGGCTACCTGGATAGAGAATTGCGGCGATTCGAAGACGCCGTCGTGCAGGGCGCTATCCCAGAATGCCTGGAAAGTGGCAAAGTTGCTTTGCTGGCGGAACATCGTTTGTTCCCAGTGCAACTTGAGGTATTCCAGGAAGGGTTGCTCGGCGCCCGTATTCAGCGTTTCGCTGGCAGCCCAACGCAGAAGGCTTTCTTCGGCCTGGCGGGTGCCGGCGCGGCCCAGTGCCGCAAAAACGGGAGCGATAGTGGGCTGTATGAGGCTGTAGTAACCGCGTTTGGGTTCGGCATCACCCCAGCTTTCCAGGTAGTGATGCGTCGGCGTGGCATAATCGCAGAGTACGGTTGTTTCATTGGGCGCACCCGAAAACGATACTTTGAGGCCTACCTTGGACATGCCCTGTGCAAACTGTGCCGCATCGGGGAGGTCGTAGGCGGGGTTGGCGCCGTCCATGATGAAGATAGCGTCTACCTGGCCTGCGTTCATATCGCGCACCAGTTTGCGTACGTCTTTATCGCGGCCCTGGCGCTGCAGTGAAGCGGCGCCGAATTCTATCGTAGCGCCGTAGTTGCCGAGCGCGTCATTAATGGCATTCGCCAGTATCTGCTCGCCGGTGTTGTTGGTACCTGCCACTACGAGCGAAGCGCCGCGGTGGGCCAGCAGTTCTTTAGCGGCTGCCTTGATTTTATCGGCTTGCTTGCCGCTGAGTTGGGGTCCGCTCACTGAAGGGCGGCCGGTAGCGGCGGCAACGGCGTTGTAAAGCGTAACGATAGCTGCGCCTTGTGCCGATGGTTTTACCAGTATGCGGTGGTCGGCATTAGAGCCGGTGAGGCTCATATGGCTTTCCACCTGTATGTGGCGAGATTTCTCTGCTTTTTTGATATCCGTGATCCGGCGTCTTTGGGCGTATTGCGCAGCATATTCGATAGGAGAAATCCAGGTGCCGAGGAAATCGGCGTCGAAGCTGACAATCACGCGGGCCAGGTCGAAGCGGTAGTTGGGGGCGACAGCCTGTCCGAAGCAGGTTTCATTGGCCTCCAGCAGCGCCGATGCCGACACGGGATCGTACATCACCAATTCCGTATTGGGGAATTTGGCTTTAAAATCCTCGATCGCTTTTTTCGACGTCGGGCTCATGATCGTATGAGCCAGGATGCGGATGCGCGATTCGGGTTTGAGTTTGCCGGAAATTTCTTTATCGATTTCCGCCCAGGTGGGGCCGGCGGCTCTTTTTTTGGAGGGGATATCCACCTTGCCGTTTGTGATACGGTAGGGGCCGTCGAGGCGGCTGGTATCGTACAGGCTAAGCACGCTGGCTTGCGTGCGGGCGCTGGTACCCCCCATCGTAACTTTCGACAGGCTGTTGCCCTCTAATTTAATAGGGCGACCTTCGCGGGTTTTCACCAACACGGCGCAATAGTCGCCGCCCTGTACAAACGTAGAGGCGTAATACGTGGCTACGCCGGGTACGATCGTATCGGGTTTGATCACATAAGGAATAGCCTTCTTAACCGGTATTTCGCAGCCGGCGGCCACCGTAACGGCGCCGAGGGAGAAACCCAGATATTTGAGGAAATCGCGGCGGCTGGTTTCGGTAGACAGCGCCTCTTCTGCGATCTCAGCCAAAGGAAGTTGCTTGAATTCTTCTTGAGCGGCTTGTTGGTATGCAGGGTCGTTTGTAAGGTGTTCTACCCCTATCCAAACTGCTTTATTCTGCTCTTTCATCTTGATGATTTATGCAGTGTGCTGATGATAGCTTTCAAATTAATAATGACACTTTTGGCACTCGAGGCCGCCGATTTCTTCCACGGTTACCTTGCTGCGCTTGCCGGCTGCCATTTCTTCGTGGTAGCGGGCGTAATACGACTTATAATAAGCGTTGTCGGCGAATTTGACCTCGGTTTGGCGGTGGCAGTTGATGCACCAGCCCATAGATAGCGGCGCGAATTGCTGCACCACTTCCATTTCCTCCACTTTGCCGTGGCAGGTTTGGCAGGCTACCTGGCCTACCGATACGTGCTGGGAGTGGTTGAAATAAGCGTGGTCGGGCAGGTTGTGTATACGCACCCATTCGATGGGTCCCTGAATCTTGCGGTCGCCGTTTTCAGGGTTTTTAAGCGCTTCTACGATGCCGTCCCACTGATCTTGTACGAGTTGCTCGCCCACAGCATCCAGGGAGCCTTTTTCCTTTACGTAGGTTTCCGTGATCCATTGCTTGTACAACTTCTCAATTTCGGCTTCGGGCATTTGATCGTAATTGGGCACGTATTTGTCCGTGGTGGGATCGTAGCCGACCGAAGCGAATATCTTGGTCAATTCGGCAGTGCCGTATTGTGAGCCTACCTTCACTGCTTTGTGGCAGTTCATACAGGTATTGGCTGCGGGAATAACCGATTGTTTGCTGCGGCGGGCGCCGTCGTGGCAATACTGGCAGTCAATTTTTTGCAGACCGGCATGAGTGGCGTGCGAGAACTTGATGGGTTGCTCGGGTTGATACCCCTGCTGGCGGCCTAGTTTGATGGCGTTATTGACGGTAGTATAACCGCCTAGTACAATCAGGGCAAAAATCACGAAGGCAATAACCCCCTTGCTGGTGAGCGTCTCAACCAAAGTGCGGCGGTGAGCGGGTGCGTTGCCCTCCTTCACCTGGATCATGTAGTTGAGATTGGACAATACGCGGGCCAGCACCAGCGCCAATAAAGCCAGGATACCGAACAGCCCCAGGTAAAGTAGGCGATTATTGGGTTTGGCGGGCGGAGCTACCGGTTGCCCTGTCGGGCCGCCTGCCGCTGCCGCACCGGGACAGTTGCCTTCGTACGTACACTTGATGTACGCCAGAATATTGGCAATCTCTTCGTCGGTGAGGTTGGGGAAAGCCGTCATCGCGGTTGGCTTCCACTTGTTCCACAACTCAGTGGCACGCGGATGGCCGGAGTTTATCAGCGCGCTGGAATTGCGTATCCAGCTGTAAAGGTCCTCTTGGGGATAGCTGGCCCAGCGCTCTTGGGTACCCCCCAGGGCAGGGCCCGTGAGGTCGTTTTTCATGTCCTTGTTGTGACATGCGGCGCAGTTGTTGCGGAAAAGCGTTTTGCCAGCGTTAATGGCCGCTTCATCCTGTGCTACTGCGGGCAGCGCAAGCGCGGCGGCAAGCAGCAGTAACATTATCCGAGTCTTCAATCCTCTATGGATCATCGATACCTTAATTTTGTTGGAATACCGGCAAGTCATGCGGTTGTAAAATTTTCAGGGCAAAGATAAAATTCGCTTTAACTTTTTAACAACATTTACTCAAAAGCGATAATTATTTAGACTCCGTCTAAACTAATATGATAATTTTAATGCCCCATTCCTTGTTTTCGGCCTAAAAATAGCTGAAATTGCAGAGCGAACATTTTTACTAACCATTTTAACAATACGTATGGCTACCGTGGCAAATGAAATAAAAATGGGGCACAATGCGACGATAGCACACCAAAGGGCGATTGCCGACCTGATAGTCGGCTTACGGGCTCTGTATTTAGCCCACGCTATTGATCTGGAAGCATTGCCCGAGACAGATATCGACCCGGGTAACCCGGAAAGCAAATGCCCTGATCTTGTTCTGCGCGATAACCTGTCTTTTACCGTGCCTATTATTATAGAAGTAACTACTAATTTCGGCTATAAGACCGATTTGCTTAAAGCAAAAAAGTTGATAGATGAAACTGCTTTTGGTATCGAGGAGGCTTTTGTTTACAATTTTGAAAGCGATACCTGGTATAAGTACAGCAAAAAAGGAGGAATTGCGGAGGAACAGCGATCCTTTTCTGAAATACTGCAGTTGGATTTAAGTCAATTTATTCAGCCTGCCCGTTAATCGCTACACCGCCACATCCGCCTTGATGGCCGGATAGGGGTCGTAGCCCCTCAGTTCGAAATCTTCATATTGAAAAGCAAAAATATCGCGCACGGCAGGATTGACAATCATCGTGGGCAAATGCCTGGGCTCGCGGCTGAGTTGCAACTGTGCCTGTTCGATATGGTTTAAATAAAGGTGTACATCGCCGAAAGTGTGCACAAAATCGCCCGGCTGCAAGCCGCATACCTGGGCTACCATAAGCGTAAACAGCGCATAAGAAGCAATATTAAAAGGCACGCCGAGGAATACATCAGCCGAGCGCTGGTACAGCTGGCACGACAATTTGCCCTCCGCCACATAAAACTGGAACATCGTATGGCAGGGCGGCAGTCCCGACTTGGCCATCACGGGTATGTCCTTAGGGTTCCAGGCCGACACGATGAGGCGCCGGGAATCCGGATTGCGCTTGATATCGTGGATAAGCTGGCTGATCTGGTCAACGCCGTCGAAATTGCGCCACTGGTAGCCGTACACGGGGCCCAATTCGCCCCATTTAGCCCCAAATTCTTCATTGGCAATGACCTCCTGCACAAACCAATCCCGTTTTTCGCGCCAGCCGACGGTATATTTCGGGTATTCGGCTTCTAGTCCGTTATCGCGCAGCCAATGCTGGAAGGGCCATTCGTTCCAGATGTTCACGCCGTTTTGCACCAGGTAGCGAATATTGGTATCCCCCTTCAAAAACCAGAGCAGTTCGTAAATAATAGATTTAAGGTGTACCTTTTTGGTAGTCATCAGGGGGAACCCTTCCTGCAGGTCAAAACGCATCTGATAACCAAATACCGAAATGGTGCCCGTGCCGGTGCGGTCACTTTTGCGGACGCCGGTATCCAGGATATGGCGGAGGAGGGAGTGGTATGGCTTCATTTCTCTGTTCTCTGTTCTCTGTTCTCAGTTCTCTGTTCTCTGTTCTCTGTTCTCTGTTCTCTGTTCTCTGTTCTCTGTTATCCGTTCTCTGTTGTCTTTCCTAGTCATTATAATGACAAAATTAGAAAAAGAACTGACAACCGAGAACCGACAACCGATAACCGATAACAACCGACAACTATCCCCGCTCAGATCCCTCCACCTCCATAATCAACTCCGAGCCGTAAAGCCCGGCGGGCGTGTGAAAGCCGGGTTTGACATCGCCTTGCAGTACGCGTTGTGCGATCATCAGACTGGTAATGGCGGTAAGCGTATAGCCGTCTTTTGTGATGAGCCAGGCTTGTGTGGAGTCTCCTTTGTCGTTGAACACGCGGCCCCAGACCAGGCTGCGCCCGTTGGCCCGCTGTTGTGGAGAAGGCCCCGGCCGGTTGCCCGTGACGCTTTTTTTGATATATTTTTTTACCCAACTAAAACGAAACAGCCAGTTGAAGTAAGGCATAAGTTTGATCCAGCCATACATGCGGCGGGAAAAGCCCATGTAGGTCTCGATATTGGGGATACCCGTGGTGTGGTACGCGGTGGTGATATCGCCCCAGGGGATGGAAATGGCAAAAAACGTTTTGGCCGGGTGCGGCACGTTTAGCGAATTTTGGCCGAAATTTGCGTGTTGCAATTGGCCGTTGACCCGCACGGCGCCGCCTTTCCCGAGGCCTTCTACCATCGTGCCGGCGGTCCCTCTGGAGACGCCGCCGCCCTGGCCGACGAAAGCCAGTTGGAGGCGGGAGGCATCGGGCATTTGTTGCTTGAGGTAGAGCGCCAGGCAGTCGGTGGGCACTACGTCGAAACCCGTGCCGGGCATTAAAAGAATACCGGCCTCCTTTGCCTTCGCATCCCGGCGCGCTGCCATCTCGAAAACGGCGATTTCCCCGGTGATGTCGAGGTAATGCACCCCCGCCAGCAGGCAGGCTTCCATCATGGGTTTGGCGGTATACATAAAAGGCCCCGCCGCGTGCAGGACGACCTTCACGTCGTGGATTTTTTCGGCCACGGCTTCGGGGGTATCGAGGCTAAAAACCCGGTATTCCCAGCCGTAAGTCGAGGCCAGTTCGCGGATTTCTTCGCCGTTGCGCCCTGCGAGGATGGGTTTCAGGCCCAGCAGCGCTGCGCGTTCGCAAATGAGTCGCCCGGTGTAGCCGTTGGCGCCGTAGATTAACAGGGAGTGGATCATGGAATGTTGTCGGTTGTCGGTTATCCGTTATCGGTTCTAACTGACAAAGATAATAATAACAGAGAACGGACAACAGAGAACAGAGAACCCCCTCACAGATTTTTCTCAACTAACAAATTACATCCTCGTAAATCGCTGTAATCGAGTCGGCCCAGGATTTCAAAGGCGCCGTCGGGGTATGCCTTGCCGAGGTCGTCGGTGGCGATAAAGCTGATGGTGTCGAGGTTGGCCAGGTCGATGATGTTTATTGCGCCGGTTTTGCCCCAGCCAAGCACTGAAAGCGGGTCGGTAATGTCGCGGGTGGATACCCGCATGGCGGACGAGGGATAAAACAGTCCCTTACCCTGCGAATAAGCCTGCGACAGCAATTCGGTCATGCCGTATTCGGCGTGGATGGCGTCTACCTGGAACGCATCCATTAATATTTGGTGCAATTCTTCGCGGGCGAGCTCGCGGCGACGGCCTTTCATGCCGCCGGTTTCCATAATGATCGCGCCGCTAAGGTCGGCAGGGTGGTTTTCGGCCAGTTCCCAGAGGGCGAAGCTCACGCCGAGCAGTAATACCGGTATCTGCGCCTGCCTGCACTGTTGAATGCGCTCCATCATCTCGGCGGTATTGTGCAGGAAAAAACCACTTTGCGGGTGGGCCGATTGCCGGATAAAATCGTCGGCCATAAATACGAGCGAAGAGCCCGCGCGTTCCAGGTAGGCGGGTAGCAGGGCGAATATGGCAAAGCGGTTCAGGGGGCCGTAGCGGTCCTCAAATCCCTGGCGGGCTACCCGGCGGTACCAATCGGCGTCGCGCAGCAGGTGGCGGCTGGTAGTGGCAGCCGTGGTGCCGCTGCTGGTAAACTCGTGCACCGCCGTCCATTCGCCGGTTTGTATGTCGTGGGTTTTAAAAAAACGAATAGGCAGGAAGGGTACCTCGGCCGGCGTGGTTACGCTTTCGGGCTTAATACCCAGCAGCTCCACAAACCGCCTGTACAAGGGGTTGTGCGCCGCCTGGTATTGGAATACCTCGAGCGCTACGGCCTCAAATGTACCGGGGTTTACAATTTTTATTTTTTCAATCAACCCTTCGCGCCAAAGCTTCGTTTTAATAATTGTTATATTTTGACGTTTAATAATTGGAAAGTGCTTGAATGCGGCCTTTTGTTTAACGCAAGGTTCGCAATCCGTGCCCACACCCCCGGCCCCTAAAGGGGGGTCATGGGGCTAACATGGAAACTCCGTTTTCCCCTTTAGGGGTTAGGGGTACGGGAGGGCAAGTCCAGTACCTTTGCGTTAAAAAACACCCCAAAAACTGGACTTTAGCCATCTGGGGCAATAACGGGAAAGACCTCGGAGAGGTCTAACATTTATAGAAAAAAAATACAAAAAACCGTATCGACCTCGGAGAGGTCGCATATTTGTGCCTTTGAAATATGCGACCTC
>JAEUUQ010000425.1 GCA_016787505.1 Saprospiraceae bacterium
CCCGCCGCGCAGGTCAACGGGTTTTTTTCATGGGTAAAATGCCCGATAGACCTATTTGACAAAGAATTGTATTCTTCTTTTGTCACAATACCTGCTAATGGTATGATACCGCCGCCGAGAGATTTGCCCAACACAACGATATCTGGTGTTACGTAGTCCTCGCAGGCAAATACTTGACCCGTGCGGCCTAATCCACAGATGATTTCATCAAAAATCAGGAAGGCATCGTGCCGGCGGCAAATATCCTGTACTCGCTCCCAATAGTACGCAGTGGGTACTACCGGCGTAGAGGTGACCGTAGTGCCGATGATGGCGGCAATATCGGGGTTGCGCTGTACTACGGTTTCTATTTGGCGGAGGTACAAGTCGTCAATCTGTGTTTTATCGGTCAGCCCCCAGGGATTGCGGTAGTAGTTGGGAAATTCTACGTGAAAGGCGCCCGGAACCATAGGCCCGTAGCCCGTATTGAAGTGCTCGGTCCCGCCAATAGAAGCAGCCTGCCAGGTAGTACCGTGGTAATTATCCCAATATGAAATTGTTTTCCACTTGCCGGTCACTTGTTTGGCCAGCAAAACCGCCATTTCGATGGCTTCGGCGCCGCCGGGGCATAAGAGCACCCTATCGAGGCCGGTGGGAGCGAGTTCAACCAATTTTTGTGCAAACTCGACTGCCACCTGGTTGGTAAAGCGCCGTGGTGTAAACGACAGTCCTTCGTCGAGTTGTCGCTTGATGGCGTCTACCACATAGGGGTTATTGAACCCGATATTATGCACGCCGTTGCCATGCAGGTCCAGATATTTCTTGCCCTGAAGATCATAAATGTAGGGCCCTTCCGCCCGTTGCAGCACATTCATTACCGGAGTGGAAAGCGCCTGGTGCAGGAAATATCGGGCATCCTGTTCCAGCCAGTTTTTTGTCTCGAGATCTAAATGACGCTGATAACCGGTACGCAGTGCCGAGTCGTTGGCATCGCCCTGCTGAATGTAGGTGACATGGCTCATTATGGTAACCGCTTAGTGTATAAGTCTGGCAAAGGTGGGACTATTGCGGTAATGACAGGTTATCGCACAGATTAATCTTAGGTAAATAATTCGCTGATTTAATGTAACGCATCCATTAAACTAATTTTAACCCCATAAAAAAATAAATCGCAATAAGTATTTGTAAATCAATATTTTGAAATCTTCGTCGATGCATTTCCTTTAACATCTTCGCTTCACATAAACTTCATCAAATCTTAAACAGGCACTTGTAGTATTCCGTGATTGGGCTCCCAATCTTTGCTACACAAAATAGCCGGTACAGCGCTTGTCTGTTCCGGCTATGGAAATTGGTTAATTTAAACATCACTAAATTATGAAACTTAGACGACAAGTCTTTGCCCAATGGGCATGGAAATGCGTAGCCGTCGGCTTGCTGACAGTGCTATTCCAACTTCACGCCTTGCAGGCGCAAAAAACGGTGACCGGCGTTGTAAAAGACGCCAAAACAAGCGAACCGATTGTGGGCGCTACTATCCTCGTGAAAGGCACTACTTCGGGTACTGCCACTGACTTAGACGGTACATTTACGCTGAATGTGCCCAAAGAGGGTAAGGAAGTAGAAGTTTCCTTCCTGGGCTACGACAACGTAACTGTCGATGTGAGCAGCGCAACCTTTTTGGACATCCTCTTGTCTGAAAACGCGAAGCAGCTTACCGAAGTAGTAGTCACGGCACTCGGTATCGAAAAAGAAAAAGCCCGTGTGGGATATGCGGTACAAGACGTGAAGGGCAGCGATTTGATCAAAGCCCGCGAGCCAAACCCCATCAACTCGCTTACCGGTAAGGTAGCAGGTCTTACGGTAGGCGCCTCTGCCGAATTGCTCGGCGGGCCTTCTGTATTGCTTCGCGGCGACCGCCCGTTGTACGTTGTTGACGGTGTGCCTATTCAATCAGACACCTGGAACATCAACCCGGACGACATTGACAAAATCACGGTATTGAAAGGCCCCAATGCTTCGGCACTTTATGGCAGCCGTGGGCAATACGGCGCTATCCAGATCACTACCAAACGCGGTACGAAAGACAATCGGGGCTTTCAGGTAGAACTCAACAATTCTACGATGATCGAAAGCGGCTTCCTCACGATCCCGGAAGTACAATACGAATACGGCCCCGGCGACCACGGGCGCTATTCTTTCGTGGATGGCAAAGGAAGCGGCTTATACGACGCCGACTACGATATCTGGGGGCCCAAGTTTGAAGGTCAACTCATCCCGCAATACGACAGCCCGGTAGATCCCATTACGGGAGAACGCCAGGCTACCCCCTGGTTGGCTCGCGGCGTTGACAACCTCGAACGTTTCCTCCGCCCCGGTATACTACAAACTACCAACCTGGCCGTTTCTGCCGGTGGCGACAATTACGATATCCGCTTTTCGGGTACGTACACCTATCAGGGGGGGATTGTGCCCAACACACAGCTCAACACGGGCAACTTCAACATGACGACGGGCTATAATTTCAATGACCGCCTTCGCTTTGAAAGCGCTATCAACTACAACAGGCAGTTTACCGACAATTTCCCCGATGTGCAATACGGCCCGAACTCGATGATTTACAACATCATTATCTGGGGCGGCGCCGACTGGGACATCGACGATATGCGCAACTACTGGCAGCCGGGCAAGGAAGGCATCCAGCAGATCTATGCCGAATATACCCGCTATAACAACCCACACTTCCTGGCTAACGAATGGCTGCGCGGCCATTACAAAACTGACGTGTACGGCTTCGCTTCGCTGACCTACAGCTTCACGCCGCACCTCAAGTTGATGGGCCGTACCCAGGTTACTTCTTACGACTTGTTCAGGGACGAAAAATTCCCCTACTCGGCTACGGTATACGGCCGCGAACAAGCCAAAGGCGACTACCGCGAAGACCGCCGCAACTTGTTTGAAAACAACACCGATTTCATGTTGTCTTTCGACAAAGACGTGACGTCGAAATGGAACATCAGCGCATCGCTCGGCGGCAACTTGCGCACGTTCTCTTTCAATTCCAGCTACGCCACCACCGATTACCTCAACGTGCCGGGCTGGTACAACCTGAACAACTCGCTCAACCAGCGCCAGGTATTCAACTACAATGCCGATATGCGCGTGCTCAGCGCCTACGGTTTTGCAGATATTACTTACGATCGCTTCGTGACGCTTTCTATTACAGGCCGTTGGGACAAGCACTCTACGCTGCCTGCTTCTAACAACAGCTATTTCTACCCGTCGGCTTCGCTTAGCTTGCAGTTGTCGGAAATGCTTAACTTGCCCGACGCCATATCACTGCTCAAGCTGAGAGGTTCTTATGCGTATGTAGGTAGCGGTTTGACTCGCTCGGATATTCCGCCTGCTTATTTGCTTTCTGGTCGCGACGTACTCGACTATGGCAGCGACTATTATTCGCCATATGAGGGGCCCAATTACATCAACTCCAGCGGTTACTCGATCGGCTTCCCTTACAACAACCAACCCTCGGCTTATTCACCGACCACCATTGTCAATCCGAATCTGGAGCCCAGCTTCTCTACGGCCTACGAAGCCGGTATCGACGCCCGCTTTTTAAATAACCGCCTCGGCTTTGACGTAACCTACTTCAATGCCACTGACGGCCCCAATATCTTTAATTTGCCATTGTCTGGCGCCTCGGGTTATAACTCTGCACTCGAAAACGGTATCAAAACCCGTAAAAAAGGTTGGGAATTGGTGCTCAACGTACGTCCGGTTAAAAAGAATGATTTCAATTGGGATATTGCACTCAACTGGAGCACCTGGCGCGAAACACTCGATGAAATCTACCCGGGTGTTAACAAGCTTGGCCAATTCCTCGAAGTTGGCGACCGCATCGACGGTTACTATGCAGCCGCATTCATCAGAACGCCCGACGGACAACTCATCAACGACGGTGGCGGACGCCCAATTGTTAACCCGGTGCCGCAATTCCTGGGCTATACCAATCCCGATTGGGTTTGGGGTGTAACCAACCGCATCAACTACAAAAACATCGGCTTTAGCTTCCAGTTTGACGGCTGGTACGGCGGCAATATCATCAACTACATCCAGCGCCAGACCTTCCGCGGCGGTCGCCACATCGAGACGGTACAAGGCGAAATGGGTGAAGCCCGCTACCAGGACTACCAGGGTATCAAGTCGTGGGTAGGCCCGGGTATGGTCATTGACAACGGCGTTGCCCCCGAATACGA
>JAEUUQ010000435.1 GCA_016787505.1 Saprospiraceae bacterium
AAGATAGCATCCCTCCGGGACGCTTGCGCGCAGTACGATACTGCGTCAAATCGGCAGGATGCAAAGTTATGGGAGCCAATAAGCATTAGACTTTCATGATATTGATGTTTCTCAGATGCGACAAAATGGTTTGCGCCCGTTACTTTTACAGAAACCGGCGTTTATACAGTAGGCGGCGACGGCATAAATGATTGGATAACTTATGGCGGAATAGAGCTGACCACATGCCTTTTTAATTTTTAAGTTATGAAAAATATCTTACTTTTTATTTTATCGCTATCTTTTTTGTCGTGCTCAGAACAAAAAGACCAGCCTAAAAAGGTGAAAGAAGAAATAATTACGAACTTTTTTAAAATTAAAACGGGAGAAGATATTAATAGTCTTGACGAAAATACCAAAGTATGGCTGGACTTATCAAAAATCGTTAAAATTCCCGAATTAAGTATAGAATATTATTTTCCACAAAATAGAAATACGGGAATCGACTGTTTGTTTATTTTTAATAACAAAACCAATAATACCTATTTTAGATGCAATGCTAATGATAATGTGCCAAATGTCAATGATCTCCGTAAAAATGAGATAATCAAGTATAATAACAATATTCATACTATTGATGTTGATTCAATAGCATATTTTAGAGAGAAATCTTATCCTGAGGAAGCAATAGCAGATTATTTAAATGACGCTTTTCTGGATTCCTTAGTCAGCTTTGAAAAATTTAAACTACTTCTGGATAGATATTATGGGAACCGTGTCAATCAAAAGAGCTATTTTGATATTAATGATGATTCAAATATTGATGAATTGATGCAGATGCTTAATAAGAAAATGAGTGAATTATCATCAGACAATGAAATCGAAAAAAATAAGAAAGATAAATTATTGCGCGACATAAATTATTTATTATTACCTCCTATTACTTCGAAAGAAGTATACAAATTGATCTATCGTTCTAAAAGCATTGAAAGATTTCGAGTGCTTAAATTGATGGTATATCCATTGAGGTTTAATTATGCTATTCGCGAAACAAGAGGTGATAAATTTTATTATTCAATCATCGTACAAGATATATCTCTATATACAGAATATTAATTAAAACAAAAAACGACGTGGTTTAAGGCGTAAATATATCCAGCTAGAATAATCAAATATATAAATCGCCACCAGTGCCGCCGGACTGTACCCCCATCACACTATATTTTTGATTGAAAACCGGATTAACGTATGAAAAAACAAATCTTCATCAGCCTTATAGCCTTCGCGCTTATGAGCTCAAGCGCCCACAGCCAAAAGGATCTATTTTTTGCTGATATCAAACTGGCAAAAGATACGCTATATCCTTTTGATGTTTTAGAACTGACCGTATATTTAAAGGCACTTGAGCCTGCAATTGCGTATCCTTATGATAAAAGTGCATTACTACAGATTAGAATGGAGGAACCTCAACAAAGCAAATGGTATTCGTATAGGGGGATAGAAGGCAATTTTGGCGGCTTCATAGATGATGATTCAAGGTCTAAAAGGTTACTAACACCAGATTATACTTTTTCAATGCCGTTTTTTTTTGAAAATAGCCCCAACTTGGAATTGGTCTGGAAAGAATCTATTCACCCATATTCCTTGCATCCCGGGAAATATTCTTTACGATTAATTTATTCACCTAATAAGTTGCTTGAGGATTTTTGGTGGGTTGATACGGCAATTGAAAAATGTGAAGATTGTGTAATAAAAATAGTCCCATTAATAGTAACCGATCGTTACCCGGATAAACATCAGGCTGCGTATGAGTGGATAAAAAAATTAAAATATCCGCATTGCTTTTATCTGGAGAACTATCTTGTTTATGCAAATGAAGAATATATTGAAATGGGAGAAGAATTTCTTCGCCTATTCCCTGAATCTTGTTTTTTGCCATTTGTACATTGTAAAATAGGAGATAGTCTAAGGAGAATTTATGAACAAGACGCCAATAAAGATAAGGCGCTGCCTGAAGAAACAGTAAAAAAGATGCAGACAATAATAATGCACTTGAGCTATTACAAGCAGATTAAGGGGCAGGACGAGTTATACATTTATTACAAAGAGATGCATAAAAAATTTCAAGACCGCCTTCTTCGCTTCAAAGTACGGCATGGAATCAAATAACCCAAAATGAAAACAGGCATGACAACAAAGATACCTATATCACTGCTGTTGCGCCGGTATAAAAAATTATCCGGGTACTAAACCATAAGCAATATGAAACACATAACTTATTGTTACTTGATTACAGGCCTCATGATGTCATTTGTGGGGTATGCACAAGTTGATAATTTTGCGGTGGATATCAAGCTGTCGAAAGATACTTTGTATCCCTTTGACATGCTGGAATTCGAGGTAATTTACAAAGTTCTAACCCCAAAAAAAGCTTACCCATTTGAAAATAGTTCTTATCTTCAAATAAAAATGGTAGAGCCAGAACCTTCAGAATGGTTCATGTTTTCCGGCCCAATAGTATCGCAATTCGGTAATCCTAACGACATCGAAGGGGAACCTATCAAAAAACTAACATTTCCGCTTAATCACGTTACTGTCGATCCTATTTGGATCGAATATGTGCCGACTTTGAAGTTTACAAATAATGACGTTATTTGTCTTGGTGCTTTTCGCCCTGGAAAATACATTCTTCAGGTTGCATATTCTCCCGACGAGCTTATTGGATATTATCACAATCGACTTGAATCTTGCGAAAGTTGTATTATAGATACAGCATTGGTTATTGTAACCGACCGCTACCCGGAAAAAGATCAGGCTGCATTCGATTGGCTGGTAAGAGATAAACATTATTGTAATTTACAAAAACGTAATTATGAGTCATACCATCTTGAAGAGTTCATAAAAACAGGTGAGGAATTTCTTCACTTATTCCCCGAATCATCCTTTGTACCTTATGTTCATTGTAAAATAGGAGAAAGCATTTTAAAAATTTACGAAAAAAACGCCGAAGAATCCAAACTCCCCCCGGCGGAGGCGGCCCAAAAACTGGAGGCTATAGTGACGCACCTGAGCTTCTGCAGGCTTTTGAAAAAAGACGAAATGCTGAGTATGTATTATGCCGGGATGTACAAGAAATACAAAGACAATCTTCTTCGCTTCAAAGTCCGGCATGGAATCAAATAACCCAAAATGAAAACAGCGATTGTGCTGTGCCCTTAATGCACATGAGTCACCCCGAAAAATCGGGATGACTCATGTGGTTAAGCTATGGATGGATTCCTGAACAAGCCCTAATTAAATGACTTGATCGTACGACCCGCCAAATCTTGAACAGGCCTGAAGTTTTCGTGCTCCAATTCTTCGATGTGGTGAATTTGATCGTGAGAAGCGGTGATATGGTCTTTCATTACGATCCATGTCACGATTTCTGAGCAAGGCGGCGTGGTCAATGAACCGCTGTAGGTATAATACCCCGTTCCGGCCGGCAGCAAATCGGCAGCCGTATAAGTATCGTCGGAGGTATAGGTTTCGTCATGACCGGCAGGAAGGTGCTCCAGGTAGTGCGCAAGCAAAGCATTTTCAGCGCCTTCTTCAAAAAATACACCGATTACGGCCAAATTGCCGGATGCGGCATTTTTGTGCACTAAATGCACTTCCATCGGATGTGAGGCGCCGTTGACAAGGTGCTCGCTATGCGTATGAAAATGGAACTGCAATAAGTCGTACTGCAACCCATTTACAGTAATTGAACTACCCGAGTCATAGTTAAACTGGATGGTATGGCCGTTATTGAGGATATTGGTTTTTGAAGTAGCGTACGCCTTGGCAATGGCTTGCAGGGTGGCGTCAGCCACGGCGCCTTTGATGTCCACCGGCGACTGGACCGACCCGCTGCAATCTTCGTAACCTACACAAAGTTCTCCCCAATGGCTGGGGCCGTCTTCTCCTTCATATTCCCAGTGAATACCGTCGCAGCTTTCCGGAATTTTATCGTCGTCTTTGCAGGAAGGGAAAAATACAACGCTTCCCAAAAATAAACACATGAGTGTAAATGGTGTAAATGAATAGACTGAAGCTTTCATAAAAACTGAAGTTAAGTTAGTAAATAGGGTTTCATTCCTCAATCGCTGCCTTTCAGCGATGAGGCAAATGTATTCCAAGGGAAGCAAGCGGATCGGACATCATAGGTAGGCAAAACGGACTTTTTCACCAAATAGGGGGTGAAATCAGACATTTCAGGTAGGGAAATCAGACATTGTTTAAATCTCGGAAGGACTTATTCCAAATCGAGCTTTAAAAATCTGGGCAAAGTATTTTTCATCGTGAAAACAAACGCTGTGGGCCGCTTTTTTTACGCTGCCCACCAGGCGATTTTCCAACAGGCGGCGGGCTTCCTGAAGTCGTATTTCCCGTATGTATTCAATGGGGGTAAGCCCGGTAACGGATTTTAGCCGGCGATAAAGCTGCCGTTCGCTCAAGAAAACCTGGTCGGCGATCCATTGAACGCTCAGGGTGTCGTGGGTTACGGAATTTTGTACCAAAGACTCCAGTTCCTTGAGCCATAACAAGTTTTCAGGGGTTATTTGCGAGGTAGCTGGGTCAGGCTCATTTCCGGCGGGTTCTTCTAATTCTTCGGGAAGGAATTTCCGCCCGCGGTAATTCAACAGTAAATTAGCTATCCTGGCCAATAATTCTTCTTCAATAAAGGGTTTTAACAAGTAGTCATCTACGCCGGCGCGCAGCGCATGCAGCTTGTCTTTGATATCAGCCCGCGCTGTAAGCATGATAACAGGTATATGGGCGTAAAGCAGATTGCCTTTAAGGTATTCGAGAAATTGAAATCCGTCCATGACCGGCATCATGATATCGGACATAATCAGCCCTCCCTTTTGTTGCCATACCGGCGTATGCATACATTCGGGGAGCAATTCGAGGGCTTCGGCGCCGTTGGACGCACTGCGAACCTGGTAATACGGCGAAAGAATGGTTTCCAGGAATTCTCTTAGGCTATAGTTGTCTTCTACCAAAAGTAAAAAGCCTTGATCTCCCTGAGCGGATTTCTCCTCAGGGCCGGAAACTATGTGGGATAAACTTTCAACCTGTTCCTGATCAACGGCAACCAGGCTGCCCAATACTTCTTTTCTCGGGATTTCTAATATAAAGCGGCTGCCCTTTTGCCATTTGCTAGTTACTGAAATATTGCCGCCCATCAGTTGGGCCAATTCTTTGCACAAGGTTAATCCTATTCCTGTGCCGCCTTCGTGAGACGAATCGTGCGCCTTGGACTGGAAAAAACGATCAAACACATGAGGAAGATCGTCAGGTAGAATGCCCTTACCCGTATCCTCTACGGCGATTTGAATAAAATGCCCCAGGTCATCTATCTGAATGGATACCGTGCCCCCTTTGGGGGTGAATTTCATCGCATTTGATAATAAATTATTGATGATGGTTTCCAATCGCTCCGCATCCAAATTTAACTGGAGGTTTTTATCCGCCCGGTACTCAAACAGGTATCGGATGCCCAAATGCTGCGCGTGCGACTCAAAATTAGAAGCCAGACGTCGCATGAAGGGAAACAGGGCCTGTGGGCTTTCGTGGATTTTCATTTCATCGGCCTCGATTTTCGATAAATCAAGAATAGAAGAAACCAATTTCAGCAGGCTTTGGGCATTTGTTTGCGCCAGTTTAAGCATGTTCATACTTGATTTGCTCAACTCGCCGGAGTTTATCAGCGTGCCAATCGGCCCGAGAATCAATGTTAAAGGAGTGCGCAACTCGTGTGAGACGTTGGCAAAAAAACGGTTCTTAAATTCGTCCAGCGCTTTGAGCTCTTCGGCTTGTTGCCGGATAGTTGCCGTTTGTCGTGCCACTTCCGCTTCCAGTTTAGCCTGGGTACGTTCCAGGCTGGCCGTTCGCCAACGCAGGATAAAGAACCCGGCAGCAAGAAAAACAAGACCTGCCAGGATAATAAACCAGATTTGCAGATAAAATGGCTTTAAAACTACCACTGTTAATTGCAACTCCCTGGTAGACCAATGCCCGTCGGGGGCTTGCCCTTTGATGCGCAACAAATGCTTACCATAAGGCAAGCGGCTCATACGAATAGAATTTTCTTTTTGGTATATCCACTCTGCCCCAAGGTCGTCTATCCGGTAGGCATATTGCACATTTTCCATTTTGTCGTAGGCGAGCAGAGCAAATTCCAGCAAAAAAAAGCGATCGTTGGGGGAAATAGTAATCTTGTGGCTTTTCAGCAATTCATTTTTTTTGTCTGCCAATTTGTTTTCGCTGCCGATGAATTGCTGGAAACCGGTTATGACCAAAGGAATGTCCAAATCAAAATTATCCGCCTGAAAATCCCGGGGGTGAAAAGTCGTGATGCCGTTTAGACTACCAAAGAACATAGTGCCGTCTTGCGTCCGGTAGTGTGAAATCCGGTTGAACTCATTGTGGCTTATGCCGTCTTTTTGCAAATAAGCGGTAGATTTCCGGGTGTTTTTATTAAAACGAATAATGCCATAATCGCTTGGCATCCAAAGGTTGTGATATTCATCCTCATAAATACCGTAAATCGTATTATTTGACAGGCCGTCCGCCTTGGTAAACTGCTCAATATCATTAGTCTCCCTGTTCCAGTGAAAAAGGCCCAATCCCTTGCTTCCCAGCCAAAAGGAACCATCCGCATCTTCGTGGATAAAAAACACACCGTCCCAAAGCGTTTTTCCGGTTTTTGGGCGATATAGTTTTGTCTCCTTTTTTTCGGTATCCAACTGGTATAAGCCATTGTCGGTAGCTACCCACAAATTTCCGGACTTGTCTTTTACAAATTGATAAATACAACCACCCGCTTCGTTGACTCCCTCCAATTCCTGCAAATGAAATACCTTTTTATTTTTATCTACATAACCTATTCTGCCGGCATCTGAGCCGAACCATATCCTTTTATGCTCATCCTCGTAAAACGACCAGATGTTGACTTCTAAGGATTCAATTCTACGGGGAATATCTACGGGCCACACCTTGTATTCATTCGTTTGTGGTTGATATTTTATGATGTGTCGGGTTTGACCCGAACCAAACCAGATAGCTCCCTCGCTATCCGCAAACAGGGCATATTTGAATCCGGTAGCTTCGGCAATTCTTACATCTAAATCACCAAACTCGGCCGTTGAGTATTCGCCATTTTTCTGCCGGATGCGCCAAAGGAATCCATCTCCCTTGTCGTTGGAAGCCCAAATATCACCCTGCCCGTCCTGGGTAATCCCTCTGAATGCCCGGTGGTTTTCCTCCTTTTCATCATGCAGAATCTGGCGGAACGGGCGGGGGACTATTTCAATATGATAAACTCCAAATTCAGTACCTATCCAGGCCTGGCCCCTCCGGTCGAAGAATACCGTATTGGTCATCGCCAAATATTTGTTGGCGGGGCCCAATTCATTGTACCAGCCCTTTTCCGGGTGGAATACCTGGAAACTTTCTCCACTAAACAAATAAAAGGAACCGCGCAGCGGGTTAATCCAACACTGGAACCTTCCGCCGATGCCCACACTGTTTAAGTTGAGTGCATTGATCGGAGCATTTTTTTTGTTGAAAATAATCTTTGCAGGCTCCTGCCGGCCAGTTATCCGGAACAATTCTCCTTCAGAGATATGGGGAGACTTCTCGCTGTCGCGTTTTATTATAAACCATAAGTTGTCTGACGGATCCATGCCGGCAATGAAGATATTCTGGATGGGATATTGGGGCTTGAAGCGGTATAAGAGATTTCCTTTGAAGTCAATTTCTACAATTTCCTCCCGGATATTGGTGTGTTTATTATAAGTGAACCCCCAAATGGTTTGATGAGCGGAAAAGCATTGAACCATTAACGCCTGAACGCTTACCTGGCGTACTTCAAAGCCCTTCCGCGGGGTGTAAATGACCAGTTGATTTTTTATGGTAGAAAAGACAATGCGGCCATCGCCTGTAGCGGCAAAACTAAAAATATCGGATAGGGCAAACGGCGCCGATTTACCGAATTTCTCTTCGAATGATAGTACTTCTTCCGTTGAGGGATTAAAAATATCGATGCTTGAAGGTGTCTCGAATAATTGGTTTGTAGTATTAAAAAGCCACATCAAACCTTGCCCGTCTCCAATAATATGATTGATGGTATTGGACTGTAACCCGTTAGCTTCTTTGGTAAACACTTTGAATTGGTATCCGTCAAAGCGGTTAAGCCCGTTAAGTGTGCCTAGCCAAATTAAGCCCTCACTGTCCTGATGTATGCACTGCACATCCCGGTGAGAAAGCCCCTGTTCTATTCCCAAAAACTGCGTGTGCGGTATATGGTCTTGTACCTGAGCCCCGGCCAGTATGGGCCAAATCACGAAAGCAATCAAGAATATGTAAGGCCGGCTTTGCAACAATAATGGGTTTAACAGGTGCTGAAAACGCAAATGTAGCCATTTGAAAAGTAATAGTAAAGATGGCAGGGCGTTTTCAGGGGGGCTGCTACGGATAGTTGGCTGCTACGCATGAAACATCCATATCACCCCATAAGCGTCAATCAAGCGGCCATACCAGCCGAAGGGCTGTTGAGAAAACGGATCGGTAACAGTCCCGCCTTTGGATAGTTTTTCAAAAACAGATTTTGTTTCTTCGGGTGTAAAACCGTTGATATACATACAACTCATATTGCCGCGCAGCGGCGTTTCGTGTGGGGCGAGCCAATCGGAGGCGGGAATGTCTATGTCGCCGCTGCTAAGCCGGGCGTGGACTACCCGGCTATGCAACTCGGGTGGAAAAGCTGCCGCCATCGGCGAGTCGCCAACCGTGGTGAGTTCGAGTTCACCGCCAAATACCGAATGGTAAAATTCCATGCCAGGTTTGCACGTGCCGTCGAATAAGAGATAGGTGTTGAATTTGCGCATCTTAAGATTGCTTTTAGACGATAATGCCATGTTTTTAGGCAATTATTTTATACCTCGCGCCCTTCGCGCCTCCCCCTCGCGTCCTTTGCGTTAAAAACGAACCTAAATTGTTACGAATATTATGATAATACTATACCGTTTTCAATATTTCCTGATAAAGTACTAATAAACCGCGCCATTTGCCCCCCGTCAACTACATCATGGTCCAATAAAACGGAGATATTTAACATCTCTCTTATTACAATTTCATCATTCACTACCACCGGCTTTTTGGATATATTTCCTATTCCAAAACAAACCGGATGAACGGATATGGGAATAAACCAGCCATTCGCATTCCCTGTATTAACTAAACTCACTCCAAAAAAACGACTTTCCGCCGGGTACTCTCCCCGTCCACATCCAATAAGATGAAGTAAACACCTGGTGAAATGCCCAGCCGGTCAGCTTCGATTTTTTCCAAATAGGCGCCTATGTTGCGCCACTCGCGGTCAATTAATCGGGCGCGAACCTGTCCCCGGAAGTCAATCAACGAAAGACTGACCAATGCACGACGGTGCAATTTGAATGAAAAACCCGACACTTCCGAAAATGGGTTAGGATAAGGATTTTCTGCCGAAAAAATAGACTCGGTGGTAGCCATGGGTTCTTTGGAAGAAACCAACACATCGGGGTTAACCAAAGCCGTCCAGATGGAAAGGTCGTTGCCCTCCAGCCGCGTCCAAATCGGTCGCACCATATTGTTGTGTGCCGAAACGTTGGTGTAATCGCCAAAAAAGAAGGAAGACGATGGCAAAAACGGAGTTTCACTAATTTTGAAATTCTGGAAAGTTGCGCCGCCATCCCTGGAAACGGCCATGAAAACATCGGTTTGATTGTCGGTATAGTTGCGGCGGTCGTAATATACAAACCAAAGCCAGCCCGTTTTTGGGTCAACGGTCAGCCAAGATAAAAACTGGTGTCGAGTGGTCGCGTCATCGTTCACACGTATGGGGATACTCCAAGTGTTCCCACTGTCGGCGCTTTTGGCTAGCCAAACATCGGTGTTGTTCTCGCCGTTTCGCTGGTCGGTCCAGTTGATGTAAATAGTGCCGTGATACGCGCCGCCGCTCGTATCGCAAACGGTCACCGGCAAACCGTTGGAGCGGTAGATGCCGGGGATGTCGTAGTTCCATCCACCGGGTTGTTCGCTGACTAATATATCCTCCGCCAGCCAGGTTGTACCGCCGTCGAGCGAGCGGTCAAACCAGATGTTGTTGCGATTCGACCAAGCTACGAATACTTCGCCATTAGGGCCGATAGCAGGCGTCGCGCCTTCGGCGGTATTGTCGCTGTCAATGCAGTCGCCCGCGAGCTTGTTAATTCGTTTGGCAGTCGACCAGGTCGCGCCGCCGTCGGTGCTTTTTGAAAATAGAATCATGGAACTATCAGCCGGCGCAGAGGAACCGTAGGCGTCAAATTGCGTCCAGGTGACATACAGCGCATTGGTTTTCCAGTCGGTAGCAATCCAGTGTTTGTCTTGCGCTTTTGCGCCGTTCAGCCCCATGAAACTGCCCGAAGACCATGTTATGCCGCCATCTATACTTTTTTGGGCAATAATTCGGTCAATCCAATGACCCGGTGTCGGAGGGTTGGAAAGATGCAAGAATAGGAATGCTCCAGTCGTATCGACGCCGATGACAGGGTCGCCCCATACGCCCCAAGGACAGTTGACGAGAGTTTGGTTCCAGGTCGCGCCACCGTCGCTCGAATAGTAGACATTGTCAATGTTCGCCCCGGCAACGACCTGCTGGGGGTTTTTGGGATTGATGCAAATCGAGGGCTCGTTCGGTGAATTGTCTGTGCCGACTAGCACATTGGGGTGTTGAGCTTGGGCGTTATTTTGAGAAAAAATGATAAGGCCGAGAATACAAATGATTGGTAGTTTCATTGAAAAATTTGATTGATCATGTTAAGAATTCACCCTCCCGCACTCACTACCTCACTAGGTAAGCCCCCTTCTCAACTCCCACACCCTTGATAGTCAGCCCCTTCCAGGCCTTCGGCAACCTGGTCTTCAATTGCACAATGCCCGCATCGGTGATGTCCAGACCGCCCAGGCCGTTGATGACAGCTTGAAGCATCCCACCGGCGCCGGTGGCAAAATAGGGATTGGTACCCCCGGCGGTCTCTGCCAATACGCCGAAGGGCGGCACTTTATTGGGCTGGTAGCTTTTGTTGAATAACTGAAACGATTTTTCCGCATCGCCGAGGCGGGCGTAGAGGGTGGCCAGTACGGAGAAACCCATCGCCGGGCCTTCGGGCGACATACGCGGCTCGTAATACGCCAGGTCTTTGCGCACACGCTGCTCGTCAGTGATGACTTTCAGCGGATAAGCCAGCAGGTTGGCGTCGGCCTGCTTGATCATGACGCCGTCGTAGGTGGCGTTTTCTTTGGTGGCCCCGTCGGGGAATTCCAGGATGGGGATGTTGTCGGCTACGTGTTTCCAGTCGGGGTCGGGCGTGAGGCCCATTTCCAACGCCGCCTGGGTGGCATAGCCCAGTACGGTGAGCGCCATGCCGTTGGTGAAGGCGTTGTTGTCGATGTTTTCCTGCCATTCGTTGGCGCCGATGACGTTGTTGATGTCGTAGCGGCCCGGCCCATTGCGCTCTACCCGGCTGGCCCAGAAGTCGGCGACTTCTTTTAATACCGGGTATCCCCTCGTCTGCAGCCAGTTTTTGTCTTTGGTGACGAGGTAATAGTTCCAAAATGCCCAGCCTACGCAACCGGTGATGTGGTGCTGAAACGGCCCTGTGAGCGCCCACACCGGCGTATCTTCGGAGCCGTCGGCGCTCGATTCCCAGGGAAACATGGCGCCGGCGTAGCCGTGCGAAAAGGCGTTGCGCTTGGCCATTTCCAGCCGCTCAAAGCGGTATTCCAGTAAGGAGCGGGCTATTTCGGGTTGTAATATTAATAAAGGAGGGTACATCCACAACTCGGTATCCCAGAATACGTGGCCGTTGTAGCCCAGTCCCGACAAACCCATAGGCGAGAGGCTGTACGCCGTGCCCTCCCGCGCAAAGGAGTAGAGGTGGTACAGCGCAAAGCGGATGTCGCGTTGCGCCTGCAAATCGCCGTCGACGATGATGTCGCTCTCCCACAATTTAGCCCAGGCCTGTTCATGGCGTTTGAGGAGCCTGTCGACGCCTTCCAGCTTGGCGAAGATGGTGAGGCGTTCGGCTTCGTTGACCGGGTCGTTGTAGTGCACCGACGATACGGTTGAGCCCGCCAGGGCAAAGCGGTAGGTCTCGCCGGCTTTGAGTTTTTTGGTAAACTTGGCTAAGTGCATATTGTAGTCCCAGTCTTCGTGGATGATCCTGGGCTCTGTGCCGTGCGGCTCGTCAAACAAAAAGCTTGTGGATGCCGCCACAGCTATTTTCCCCGAAGGACTTTTGGCCGATGAGGTCAACAGCGGTATCAACACATGCGGCCGGTCGATTTCGCTGTAGGTATTGCGCGGGTCTACCAGGTGGTTGGGCGTCTCTATGACGCTCATGGGGGTGATGGTTACGTCCTTTTTGGCTTTGATCTCTACGATGGACAAAGCCGTAAACGGCAGATGGCGCAGGGCCATCAGCGTATGCGTGACGCTTATCTTGTCGCCCACGTCGAACGTGGTCGTCAGTGCCGCTTTTTGCATATCCAGCGTTTGGGCGTAGTTGGAGATATCGCCCCGGCCCATCCGGCGCCCATCCACATCCAGGTTCATGTTGATGTGGTTGAAGGTTTTCAGGATGTTGCTCACGCGTCCCCGCTGGTAATAATCGTATACGCCGTTGAGCACCACGTCGTTCACCCGCATCGGCTCGGACGATGATACCAACCCGATCATGCCGTTGGCCACCGTCACCCCAAAATACCGGTTGGCATCGATTTGCAACGCCTGTATATGCCAGGGCGATTGGCTGAGGTTGTTTTGGCCTGTCATGGTCATTGATAATGAACACACGAAAATTCCTGTTATTATCGATCTCATGGGTTTGTTTTTTATTTT
>JAEUUQ010000454.1 GCA_016787505.1 Saprospiraceae bacterium
TTGCGTTTCACCAGACAACAACAGCGCTACTGGCTGCAACACCGCCCCCGGCCGCTGCGGCAAGGCCGGAAGTTTGACATTTTGAAGCGATTTATGCAGATCCAGATTAACCACAAAAACGTAGCGCGGGGTTTCCGCCTGCGTCCACGCAATCAACTTGTTTCCAGCTGTGGGATCGGGCGGCAACAACCAGTGGGTGTGGGCGCCTTCTATCTCCGGCAGTATTTGCTCGGCCAGCAGCCGCAGCCGCGTGAGGCGCTCGAATAAGGTTTTGTTGTTCCCCCACACGTAGGGGCCGCGGGTGGCCTTGTCGCCATCCGTCAATTTAAACACGTAGAGCTTGGTATAGTGTTCGTTGGGCGCGGGCGTAGGGTGCGGGTCTCTGCATTCAAAGCCGAGCCCCATATAGCTGGGCATATCGGTGAGGAACAACGCGATAAACAAGCGGGCCTCGTTGCCGGCCAGGTAAAACTCGTCAAAACGGGGGTCGTCTTTGTCGCCGGTCATCAGGGTGAAACTG
Source organism: Saprospiraceae bacterium (assembly GCA_016787505.1). Classification (GTDB taxonomy): domain Bacteria; phylum Bacteroidota; class Bacteroidia; order Chitinophagales; family Saprospiraceae; genus JABWBR01. The sequence continues at coordinate 521 of JAEUUQ010000454.1, forward strand.
GGCGCCACCTGCCGCGTCGCCAGGATATCGAGATACCAGCGGAATTGCTGCATGAACACCGGGCTCCCCACCACCATCGACTGCAAGTCGCCGAGGGTGGCGTCGGCGTCGGCTTGTTCGAGGTGGTCTACCTCGTCGCCATAGGCCATGACGCCGGGGGCGGCCAGGAAGGTCTCGGCAAAGTAGCCGAACCAGGGTTTTTCCTCCTGCACGCGGGCTTTAATGGCTTTGTGGATGTCGTAGTACACATCCACCTCAAAAGGCACGCCGGTGGGGCGCATCTGTACGTGCGACATATCGCCGCGCATGAAATCCAGGCCGTATGCGCGCACTACTTCTGCGTAGGCTTCGCACACGTATTCCCACACCTCTTTGCGCGGCCGAGTAAAATCGATAGCCCACTCGCGGTTATCGTCGAGGGCTTCGTAGAATTTGTAGCGCGTGAGCGGTCCAAAAACGCGCGACATGGGTTCGGGCTTGCTGATCCTGTAGTCGCGCCACACCCGCCCTTCGCTGTCGGTGGTTTTGGCCTTGTCGGAGGGGTCCACTTCGAGTCCGCGGTACGGCGGGGCCATGGTGGCCGGCACGGGTTCGAAGCCTTTGTCGAAGAGCCATTGCACCAGCAGGTTGCGGCGTTGGTTGCGCTGGTCGGTTTTTTGGCTTTCGCCAAATAAGACGTTTTGGCGCATGTTCTCTCCATAGCCGTGGCCGAAAAACGTCACGGGGTCCTCGGGCCAGCTGAGGCCGGGGGTGGCGCTGCCGTTTGCGGCCAGCCACGCCAGAATGGCGCGTTCCACCGACCGGTGCAGGTCGGCGGAATGGTCTACGATTTCCTTGTCTTTGCGCTGCAGCCATTCAAAAAATGCCGGGTTGGCCAGCACGATCTCGGCGTAGCGGTCGGTGTGGGGGATAGCGTCCATGCCGACTGCTTTGCCCATAAGGTGCAGCAGGTTGACAGCTACTTTTAGTTGTTTTTCTACGGAATCCAGATGGGGTTGGGCTTTCGCCAATTCTTCGCTGAAAAACTCGGTATTGATCCGCCAGGAGGACATGCCGTAGAGGCTGTCCACCACCCCCGGCTCCCAAAACGGCAGCAGGTGCACTGCCGATTGGCAGGCCGGCAGCGTAAGCGCGTATTTGACTGCCTGCCAGAAGCTGCCGATGGTGCGCACGTTGACGCCTACCATGTTGGCGCTGCGGAGCCAACGGCTGTAGCGGGCCCCCTCGCGGGGCTCGGTAACAAACGCCGCGAGGGGGCTCGCTACGGCCTCCTCGGGCTGCAGGGCGCGGCCCACCGGGCCTTTGCCGTAACGGGCTTCGAGCAGATCCAGGACTTCCTGCACCGGCCAACGGAGCACCTCTGCGGGCATCACACCGCTGATAAAAGATTGCCGGGAGAGGCGGTAAGCGTCTGTTGAATTGGTCATTTTACAAAACTAACAGCTTTACGGATTTTGCTGGTTTTTTTTTACAGAGTTAAACGGAGTTTCACAGAGTAAAATTAAAACTCTGTGGCACTCCGTTTTACTCCGTTTAACTCTGTGATTTTACTCCGTTTAACTCTGTGGTAAAATATTTATCGCTATTTTTAACCAATAAAACCTCCATTTATGCGCCTCCTATCTATCGCTTTTTGCTTCGCCATTTACACCCAACTATCCGCCCAGCCCATACCCAACAGCGTCGAAACCAAAACCATTCCCGGTACGGAAGTCAGCTACCAGCTCGCCTACCTGCCCGGCGGCGCCTTTCGCATGGGCGAGGGCGAAGGCCACGAAGTGAGCCTCGATCCCTTCTGGATAGGCGTCAAAGAAGTGACCTACGAAGAATTCGTGTTGTTTCAATACCGCGATAACGACAGCGACGCCAGCGTGTGGACCGAAGGCCGATACAAGGCCGACGCCGTGTTGCGCCCCACGCCGCAGTATATCGACTTCACCTTCGGCATGGGCAGCAAGGGGGGCTTCCCGGCGGTGAGCATGACCCAGCAGGGCGCTTTGCGCTATTGCCAGTGGCTGTACCAGAAAACCGGCGAATTCTACCGCCTGCCCACCGAAGCCGAGTGGGAATACGCCTGCCGCGCCGGCGCCACGGGCCCCCTCCCGCCCAACATAAGCGCCGACAGCCTGCAAGACCACGCCTGGCTGTTTGAAAACAGCTACGAAAAATACCAGCCCACCGGACAAAAAACCGCCAATGCCTGGGGCCTCTACGATATGCTCGGCAACGTAGCCGAGTGGACCCTCGACCAATACGCCGATAACTACTTCGAGCTCATCGGCGCCGCGGCGGCCAATCCACTGATACCGCCCACGCAGCGGCACAGTCGCACGGTACGCGGCGGCTCCTACGACACCTTCGCCCAGGACTGCTCCTGCACCCGCCGCCAAAAATCCGACCCCCGCTGGCAGCAGCGCGACCCCCAAATCCCCAAAAGCAAATGGTGGAATACGGATTCCCCCTTCCTGGGTTTCCGCCTGGTAAAGCCCGCGAAGGCCCCGACGGCCGCGGAGGTGGAGGCGTTTTTTCAGGGGATGATCAGAGATTGAGGGAGGGAGCGAGAGAGGGAGAGAGGGAGAGATTATGCGAAACCGAGCGGAGAGGTGACATCTTCGCGAGGTACGAGCGAAGGTGTAATCTCGACCGTAGCATCCTGCGGTGTTATGCCCTGCGGGCAGGGCTATTTTTTTGGTTACAATCGTGACAGTCGTTATAAACTGCCGATTATCCTTTTGCATCTTTCTTCATCACCCAAATCCTGGTTCAAAAATCCCGGGCCAGAAACGGCCTTGCACTCACGGGAGGCATGGGCTGCCACGCCGCGCCGGTGGCGCGGCGCGGGGGTGTGCCCTCCCCCGCGCACGCCGAAGGCGGCTTCCCATGCCTCCCGTGCCGCAATAGCAGCATTGCCCACCTGCTGCCCGGGAAGGGGAAGGCCTGGTTGGTCGAATCACCGATTCCACGGAATGGAAAGATTCCACAGAATGTTTTTCTTGTTTTTTGTTGTCTTTCCCCCCAGGGAATCTACAACATCATGCTAGCACTCGCCTATTCAAGCATTTCGTGTGCAGATGCCCTGGCGGGCATGACAACAAAAAATTAATAGGGGCAAGTATTTTATGCATAACAAAAGCTCGATGGTAGTGAGCATGACAAACAAAAAGCAAGAAAAAAACATCCTGAAAATTCTCCCATCCTCAAAACTCTGATGCGGACACTCCCCCCGCAAAGGGTAAAAGTAAAAAGGCCTATTTGGTGACGGCCCGGGAATTTTTAGCCGTCACCTCCCCGGTACTTCCAAGGCCGTCACCACCGTAAATGGCTCAGGGCCGTCACTTTCTTTGAACCTTCAGGTAGAAAACCTCCGCCTCTACCTGCAGCCTACACAGATAAAAACCGGGCTGCAAGCCCTCCAAATCCATCGTAGCCAGGCCGGGGTCGACGACCTGGGGGGCCAGGAGTTGCCTGCCCGCGACATTCAGCAGCGTGGCCACTACCGCCTCGCGGCTCTGGTTGCGCAGATGTAGCGTAGTTGAAGCCGGATTCGGGAATACTTCGATACCGGCGGCCCAGTCGGGCATTCGTGTGCCGGTGACGACAAAGTTATACTCCGCCGATTCAGGGGCGCAGCCGCTGTTGTCGCTCACGCGAACGGTGTAGGCGCCCGATTCGGTGGGGGTATATATCGAGGATGTAGCCCCGCTGATGGCCGAGCCGTCGAGGTACCACTGGAAGTTGGGGCCCGAGCTCGAGTGCAAGGTGTTGCCCTGCTGGGTGATGACGGGCGGCTCCGGTCCTACAAACTCGAAGGACGGCCCTACGCCCGAGGTGAGCACCGTGTGCGGACAAAGTTCGGGGGAGGCAAAAAGCACGTAATAACCCGTCTCTTTCACCCAATATTCGGCCTGCGTGGCCCCGGCGATCGGCTCGCCGTCGCGGTACCACTGGTAATTGGCAAAGGTACCGAAGGCATTGGAAATCAAAGTAGAATCGCCCTTGCAATAAGTAGACTCGGGGTCGTGGGCGATAGCCGGCGAGAGAAACACATAAGAATCGATGAGTACCGCCGGCGATGATTCGGTGCAGCCGTTGAGCGTTACGGTGACGTAGAAATAGGCAAAACCCCATTCGGCGATTTCGACAAAGTAAGTCCCCCCGGTTGCCCCGCCGATGGGCGTGCCGCCGGTATTGCTGCTGTTGAAGTTATAGTACCACTGGTAGCTGTCGAACGTGCCGTTGACGGTTAGTTTGACGGTGTCGTACGAACAATAAATGTTGCCCTCCGCCTGTGGGAACAAGGCGATTACCGGGTCGAATTCGCATTGGGCCTGAAGCTTTGATGCCGTGCCGCTGAGTAAAAACAGGATGATTACAGTCAGATGATGAAGTCGCATGATTGTATGATTTTTTTGTATAGACGGTTTTTTTTGGAAAAGGGTAGAATGGCATGAGATTTTTTTAACCATAGAGTTCCCTGAGTTAGATTTTGACTCTGAGGAACTCTGTGTTTAGCTCCGTGGTTAATAACTCTCGTATTGCATAAAAAACTCCATTTTTCCCTTAATTTTGCGCCGGCTTAACCAAACAAACAATGGCATACAGAAAAGAAAAAGACAGCATCGGCTACGTCGACGTGCCAGCTGACAAATATTGGGGCGCGCAAACGCAGCGCTCATCCGAAAACTTCAAAATCGGCGGGCACCGGATGCCCATAGAAATCATCCGCGCCTTTGCCATCCTGAAGAAAGCCGCCGCCCTTACCAATCTCGAATTGGGCGTTTTAGCCCAGGACAAAACCGAGATGATAGGCCGCGTATGCGACGAGATCACCGCCGGCCAGCTCGACGACCAGTTCCCGCTGGTGGTATGGCAAACCGGCTCCGGCACCCAGTCGAATATGAACGTCAACGAGGTGGTAGCCAACCGCGGCCATGTTTTGCACGGCGGCGCCCTCACCGACGACAAAAAGTGGCTGCACCCCAACGACGACGTCAATAAGTCGCAGTCGAGCAACGATACCTTCCCCACGGCTATGCACATCGCCGCCTACAAGATACTGGTAGACGTGACCATCCCCGGCATCGAACGCCTGCGCGACACGCTGAAGGCCAAGTCGGAGGAATATATGAAAATCGTGAAGATAGGCCGCACCCACTTTATGGATGCCACGCCGCTCACACTCGGGCAGGAATTTTCGGGTTATGTATCGCAGCTCGACCACGGCATCCGGGCCATCAAAAATACCCTGCCCCACCTCGGCGAGCTGGCCCTGGGCGGCACGGCGGTAGGCACCGGCCTCAACACGCCCAAGGGTTACACCGAAAAGGTAGCCGCTAAAATCGCCGAGTTGTCGGGGCTGCCCTTCACTTCCGCCGAAAACAAATTTGAAGCGCTGGCCACCCACGACGCCCTGGTAGAAGCCCACGGCGCCTTGAAAACCGTAGCCGTAGCGCTCAGCAAAATAGGCAACGACATCCGCATGTTGTCGTCGGGGCCGCGCAGCGGCATCGGCGAGATCAACATCCCTGCCAATGAACCCGGCTCGTCGATCATGCCGGGCAAGGTGAACCCTACGCAGTCGGAAGCCCTCACCATGGCCATGGCCCAGGTGATCGGCAACGATGTAGCTATCAACATCGGCGGCATGAACGGCCACTTCGAGCTCAACGTATTCAAGCCGTTGATTATCTTCAACTTCCTGATGTCGTCCCGACTTATCGGCGACGCCTGTGTCAGTTTTGACGAACACTGTGCCATCGGCATCGAGCCCAACTACAGCCGCCTGCAGATGCACCTCCAGAATTCGCTGATGCTGGTGACTGCCCTCAATACCAAGATCGGCTACGACAACGCCGCCGCTATCGCCAAAAAGGCCTACGCCGAAGACAAAACGCTCAAGCAAGCCGCCATCGAACTCGGCCTGCTCACTTCGGAGCAATTTGACGAATGGGTGAAGCCGGAGGATATGATTGGGGAACTGCGGTAGGCCGACTGTGCGACTGTACGACTGTACGACTGTACGACTGTACGACTGTGCGACTGTACGACTGCGGCTGTGCGACTGTACGACTGTACGACTACAATTTCGGATGTCGGATTTTCGATTTCGGATTGAACCAGGATAAATCCGCATTCCGAATTCCGAATTCAGCAATCGGCAGTTGGTTACTTCTTTGGACTAAAATACTTTTCCATCACATAGTTGACTATCGTCACAAAAACGCCGAAAGCCAGGGCCGGCAACGCATTTGCCTTGAGATCCTGCCAGTAACTCACTTTTGTTTCGCTATAGTCGAGCAGGGCAGTCATCAGCCAGTAGATGGGTGTGATGATTGCGAAGGAGAGGAATAGGCGCTTTTTTTTCATATCAAGTTTATAGGTTTATGGGTTAATAAGTTTATGCAAAATTAACCTATTAACCCATAAACCCATAAACCTAAAATTACCTCTTCCAGGGCAAACTATTCACCTCGCGGCCGCAGAGGTAGCCCAGGTCGACACCGGCTTTGCAGTCCATGCGCCAGTGCACGCCGAGAGGTACTCGGCTGATGGCATTTTCCTCTGCCATCTGGTAGAAATTGTCGAAATAACGCGGCGTACCGTTGAAGCCCGACCGGCCTTCGTGCGAGTTGTCGTACATGCCGTATTTGTTGCCGAAAACTTCGGTGAGCACTTCGGCTGCACCACCGCCCATGGTAGAGTGGCCGGAAGGATAAGCCGGAAATGAAGGCGTAAGGCCCGTTTCACTCGTAAGCGGGTTGTCGAGCGAGGGTACCCAGTTGGGGTCGATAAGGCGCTGGATGTAGGAAACCGGCCGCTCCACGTTGTACACATATTTCGAATACCAGCAAGCCACCGCTGCATCATTGAGGGCCATGCCTACTTTTGCATAGCAATACAGCGCGGTGGCCAGGTCCAGATCCTCTTTTTGAATAGCCTGGTTGGCAATGGAGATGAAGCGCGGGCCGGGGCTGAATGTCAGGTTGACAAGGTCGTCGCTCCAGTATTCGGCGATCCATTGCCCGTCGGGCCAGTTGGCGTCGCTGTTGGCGGTATATACTTCCACTGCCTGGGCATACATAGCAGAAAGTGGATCTTCACTGTATGGCAGCGGCGGCGGACACAACTTGTCGTTTTCCTGAATGGCAAACGTCCTTACGCTGCCCCAGTAGGGATACATGGGCTTGCCGGGACCAGGAAACGTAGCCACCCAGTCGCCCGGGCCATCATAATTCGCCTGCCAGTCGTAGTTGCCAAACGGATCGAGGTACGCGTCGTGGCCAAAGGCATCGGTGGTAGACCATTGCCATACCGCATCTCCTACGCTGGCGCCATAAGCCTTCGAGCGGTCAAAAACTTCCTGACTCGTTTCGCCTTTGAATTTGTTGAGCATCTCTGCTTCCATTTCGTTCATGCGAGTCTGGATGTCATTGGCAGGCGACGGGAAAAACTTACGCATCATCACTGAGTAAGTCTCGCAAACCACAGTCGGCCAGTGATACTCGGCGCCTGGTTCTACATCGGGAATGTTCAACCCGGAATAGCGGCTTTCCAGCGAGTTGTACTCGGGCATGCCCGTCACACAAGCCTCATAAGCGGCCAGCCCCATGTAAGCCAACGCACGCGGCGCAGGGCCGGGGCGGTATCCGGCAGCGAAACGCTCTATCTCGAGGAACATCTTGTTCCACTCTAAAGCGGCTTCTGCAGTGTAGTCCGCTACGCCCGCTATTTCAGGGTCTTCGTCTCTGTTACAAGACACCAGCGCCACTGAAATCAGGGCAATTCCAAAGAGTGTTCGGAAAAATGAAGATCTAAACTTCATAGGATAATAGTTTGATGGTCAATTAATAGTGTTCAATATAGGTTATTAGCAGTCAGGGCTTAGGGCTTAGCAGCTGACTGCTGAGACCTGACTGCTGACAGATAGGCGATGTGATTGGATGGAATGAAGCAAAAGTAGATCAGTAGGGAAATAGGTCGGAGAGCGTGTGTGCTATTAACACACAAACATGTAACAAAATGCAAAATAAATGCACCGAAATCAGCGCCTTATTTTACTTAAAAAGTGTTCGCTGTAATGTCTGCTGAGCGACAAGTATTTCACTTTTCCATTTAACCCTGCCAATGTGGTTTCGATTTCATCATGGCTGAAGAATCGAACGGCTCTGAAGGCGATAATTTCGGCTTTATTAATGCGACAAAACTGGGTGTCGGGCAGGATTTCTTCCAATTCATCAAAGGATATATTTTTTAATACCAGTTCCTGCTTGTCTTCCAGCAAGGCTACCTTATCGCGTTTATCCTGCTGCGAAGTGGTGACATACAGCAACTGATCGAATAATAACAAGGCTTTTCCTTTGCTGGTATTTACTTGTACGAATTGTCTGGTTTGTTGTTGCGGTTTGAGGCATTTAATCGCTCGCCGGATGGCTTTTTCAAACCGATCCATGGTAATCGGCTTCCGGATGTAATCGATAGCCCCCAAATCAAAAGCCTCCGCAGCGTATTCTTTATGCGCGGTAATGAAGATGACAGGTTTGTCTTTTATTAGTTCCGCCACTTGCAGCCCATTCAGACCGGGCATTTCTATATCTAAAATACAAACATCATAATCCAGTTCCGGGCTTTCTTTTACCAATTCCATAGGATCACTAAATGCTTTTACGACTTCTACCCGGGGTATTTGTTCGCAAAGCATACGCAGGTACACAAGTCCTGGAAGCTCAACATCCAGTAACAGGCATTTGAGTGTCGAATTCGGCAAGGTGTTCAATTTTATAACTGAACACAAATATACGTTGTTTTGGAAGGAATGTTTCTGTGAGGTGAACGGTAAACGTTTGGGTAAACGGTGAACGTTCAGGTAAACGGTAAACGTTTACCCTACAGGGGGTCAAATTCCCAATACTCCGGTTTGGTTTTTTCGCTCTGCTGCCGCCAATAGGCGGGTGTGACCTTGCGGCCGTCGAGGGTGCGCAGACGGCGCTGATAAACGTAGATGACCGGATTGAATACCAGATTGGGCGTGGCTACGGTGTAAGTAGCCGGCGCACCTTCTTCTGCGGGCGGTATTTCTATTAAAATAACTTCAATACCGTTGTGTTCCAATAATTTTTTTAAAAAATCAGCGCGTTCAGCGCCCACTTTTTGCTCTACATAAGTAACGGTCTGGCCGTTGAGATCCCCAAATTGGTGTTTTCCACTTTCCAGCGACATAGTCAAGTTATTAAGCTGGTTTACAAATGCGCGCAAAGCGCATAAATCGCATCATATACTCCGCTGGCTACGCCCAGCGCAACGATACCCGCTACGCAAATTACCAAACCCGCCCGCATCCAGCCGTCGCTGGTCACCAGCGGTAGCGGATTATCGCTTTTGCGCAAGAACATAGCTCGCACAATAAGCAGATAATAATACAAGCTTATTACGGTGTTTATAACGGCGATGGTCAACAACAGGTAATAACCCGCCGAAGCCACCGTCATGAACAGGAAGAATTTGCCGAAAAAACCCGCCAGAGGCGGAATGCCGGCCAGTGAAAACAGGGCAAGCAACATGACAAGCGACAACCGCGGATTGGTGCGGTACAAACCCTCGTAATCACCTATGTCTTCTTTCCCCGTATGCATCTCGATGGTCTGAACCACGCCGAAGGCTGCCAGGTTGGAGAACAAGTACACGAGCATGAAGTATACGATCGAGGCTTTTCCATCCTGCTGGCTCGACATAAAGCCCAACATAATGAATCCCGCCTGCGCAACCGCCGAGTATGCCAACAGGCGCTTTAGATTGCGCTGCCGAAGGGCAAAAAGGTTTCCTATCGTCATGGTAAGAATGGCCAACAAGTATAGCACATTCACCCACAAATCAGTGATCAGCGGCGCAAAACCCATCAACAAGATCATCAGGATAAACACCGCCGCACCTTTGGAGATTACCGACAAATAGGCGGCGACGCTTACCGGCGCCCCCTCGTATACGTCGGGCGTCCAGAAGTGGAACGGCACCAGCGATATCTTGAAAGCAACTCCCGCAAAGAAGAATAGGAAACCCAACGCTTCGAGGCTGTTGCCCTGCATCTGCTTGCCCAGGTCAGCCAGTACAAAGGTGCCTGTGCTACCGTACAGCAGCGAAATACCCATAAGCGTTACCGCCGAGGCAAGGCCGGCTGTAAGTATGAACTTGATGCCGGCCTCTGCGCTGCGCATCTTCAATACTTCGTATGCTGCAAGGGCAGCCACCGGCAGCGTCGACAATTCGAGGCCGAGGAATACCATCAGCAAATCGCCGGCAGAGACCATGTAATACATCCCCAATAACGAGGACAAGATCAACAGGAAAAACTCACTAACGCGGTTTTCCGGCGCCAATTGCTTGCGCGCCCATCCTCCCGACTGCAGTATGACGATAAACACACCCACATCGAGTATGTTTTTCATTAGATGTATCAAGTTGTTGGTGCGGTACATACCGCCAAATAACTGGCCTTCGCCAAGCCATAGCCAGCCGGCAGCCATATGTATGCCGAATAAGGCCAGAGACAGCGGGATAATCCGGCTTTTGTCCCTGCCGCTTAAGTAAATTTCGGCACAGGTAACGATGAGTATCACAGCTAACAACTGTAATTCATGGCGCATTAATAAAAGGTCATCCCACTTCATCTCTTTGTATTATCGTTTATTTAACCCCTACCCCACTAATCCAACAGTCCAATAGTCCAACAGTCCAATAGTCTAATAGTCTAATAGTCCCTATCCTACCCCCAATGCCCGGAGTAAAGGAATCAGGCTAAACTGGATCATGTCAGCGAGCCAAAGCGGCAACAAGCCCATTCCCAAAATGGGCAGGACGAGCAGCAGTGCCCCGGTTTTTTCAAACCAATACGCACCCGGCAGCGCAGCGTATGCCGGCTCTTTGATAGGCCCCATCAACATGACGCCTACCACGCGAAGAATATATACCGCGGTAACTACGATAGCCGAAACGGCCAGGATAGTCCACACGCGGTGGAATACGTCGGAGTGCTCAAAAGCGCCCACGAATATGCTCAATTCAGCTACAAAACCGCTCAGTCCCGGTAGGCCCAAAGAAGCCAAACCGGCTATCACATATACCGCCGAGATAAAAGGCAGTACTTTCAACAATCCCCCCATCTCCTGCACGATGCGCGTATGCGTGCGCTCGTACAGCATGCCGATGAGGGCAAAGAAAAGGGCCGTCATCAAGCCGTGCGAGATCATCTGCAATACAGCGCCGGTGAGAGCGGTTTCGTTTAACATCAATATGGCAAACAATACCAATCCGCAGTGACTCACCGAAGAATAGGCATTGATGTATTTTAAGTCGGTCTGCCGAATAGCGCCGAAGGCGCCGTAAATCACGCTGAAACCTGTGAGGATGATAAAAAACCAGGACATTTCAGCGGCCGCTTCCGGCATCAGGAATATGGCCACCCGGAAGCATCCGTAGCCGCCCAGTTTCATTAATACGCCGGCGTGCAACATCGACACAGCAGTGGGCGCCGAGGCGTGACCATCGGGCGACCAGGTATGGAACGGGAACAAAGCGCCCAACACGCCAAACCCTACAAAGGTGAGCGGAAAGAACAGACGCTGCGCTTCAATGGGAATACCTCCCCTGGCAATTTCCAGCAAATTGAAGGTATGCTGGTCGGCGGCATTGGCAGAGTAAAAATACAAGCCCAGCAAACCTACCAGCAAAAAGGCCGAACCCGCCATCAACATCAGGGTGAGTTTCATGGCCGCATATTCCCTGGGGCCGCTACCCCATATGCCGATCAGCAGGTACATGGGTATCACCGCCAACTCGTAAAAAAGGAACATGCTGAACAAGTCGATAGAAATAAAAAAGCCGAATACGCCGGTGGCCAACAGGATGAGCGACACAAAAAACTCCTTGGCGAGGTCTTCCACCCGCCACGAAATAAACACCCCCGCCAATGTCACAATGGAGGTA
>JAEUUQ010000493.1 GCA_016787505.1 Saprospiraceae bacterium
GATACGCGATTACCGCCTCAATCAACCCGATACCCGAAGTTATTATCGCGAAAAAGATACCTACTACGAACAGGAAAAACTCGAACGCGACGAGTCGTTCTGGCAGGTAGCCCGCCACGAACAACTCACCAAAACCGAGGCGGCGGTCTACGCCATGATCGATAGTATCGTAAAGGTGCCGATCTATAAAACGTACGTTCAAATCTTTGAAACTCTCTTCCAGGGTTATTTCGAATGGGGAAATTTTGAATTCGGCCCCTACTTCATGCTGTCCAGCTATAACCCCGTAGAAGGCAACCGCTTCCGCCTCGGCGTGCGCACCAATACCGGCTTTAACAAAAATCTGCGCCTGAGCGGCTCGCTGGCTTACGGCCTCAAAGACGAACGCTGGAAGTATAGCGGCGAAGTACTCTGGCTACTCAGCCGGCGCCCGCGTACCGCCATCGGTGTAGCCCACCGCAGGGATATCAGCCTCAATAGCGAAAATAGCGAGGAATTTCTGGAAGGCGACCTTTTCTCAGGCTTCCTGCGCAGGGATATTATGATGAAACTGATCGACGTGGAAGAAACCAAGGTCTTCTACGAAAAACACTGGAAAAACGGCCTTTCCAGCCGTTTTACGATGCTGCACCGCACGATGGATCCCTACGGCGGTATTACGCCCGAAGGCGGCGGTTTTAACTACGCTTACCTCAATAACCCCAATGCCCCCGAACACACCGATACGACGATTAATGCCACTGAGCTGATCTTTAAAACCCGGTTCGCTCTCAAAGAAGAGTTCCTCGAAGGCGACTTCGAACGCATCAGTATCGGCACCGAACATCCGATTATTGAGTTGCAATACACGATGGGCGTCGACGGGCTGCTGGGTGGCGATTACAATTTCCACAAGGTCTCACTCTATTACCGCCATTATGTGAATATCAACCCCATCGGCTGGCTGGCCTACCGCTTCCGAGCCGGCAAAGTATTCGGCACGCTGCCGTTCCTGCTGATGGAAGTCCACCCCGGCAATGAGGCCTATTTTATGACGCGCGGCATTTTTAATACGATGAACCGCTACGAATTTGCCAGCGATACCTACGCCAGCCTCATCCTCGAACATCACGACGACGGCTTCCTGTTTAATAAGGTGCCCCTGTTGCGCAAACTCAAATGGCGCAACGTCTTTACTTTCAAAGCGCTGATCGGCTCGATTTCAGAGAAAAACCTGGCCGCCAACCGCCTCAATGCCTATTTCCCCACCGACGCCAATACGTATAACGGCTTCCGGGCCCCCTCCAAATACCCTTATATGGAAGCAGGGGTGGGTATCGAAAATATTTTTAAATTTATACGGATAGACGCCGTCTGGCGCCTTAATTATCTCGACAACCCCCAGGCCAGCCGGTTTAGTATTATTGCGGGGATGTATTTTTATTTTTGAAAGGTTTAGTGCCTTCGGCAGTTTAGTGATTGGGTTTAGTGCATGCGCAGTTTAGCGATTGGGTTTAGCTGCATGTTTAGAAATCTAAACCCTAACGCTAAACTGCGTATGCACTAAACCCTAACGCTAAACCTTTATTTCTTATCTCCTCTCCACCCGGGCCCCCTAACAAAACGCCCCGGTTTGGCGCCGGTGTGTTCTCCATTTTGCAATACCTGTACCCCATTTACCCATACGTGCTGAACGCCTGTGGCGTATTGGTGCGGCTTTTCAAAAGTGGCGTGGTCCTTAATCGTACCGGGGTCAAAAATCACTATGTCAGCAAAATAACCGGGTTTGAGCAGCCCCCTTTGCTTGATGCCGAGGTGGGTAGCAGGCTGAGAAGTGAGTTTGCGGATTGCCTCTTCGAGCGGAATGATCTGTTCGTCGCGCACGTATTTGCCCAGTAGCCGGGCAAAGTTGCCATAGGCGCGCGGGTGGGTGCTCGACTTGAGAAATGCGCCCTCAGCTGCCGGCGCCCCGGCATCGGAGCCGAAACTCATATATGGCAATTTGATTTGCTTGCGCACATTGTCTTCCGACATCAGGAAATACACCGTACCTACCCTGCTGCCGTCTTGGATCACGAGGTTCATAGCCGTTTCCTCGGGGTCGGTACCGCGCAAAGCAGCTACCTCGGCCAGCGTTTTACCCGTATATTTTTTGAGGGAGTCGGTCACAAATTCGACCAACAGGAGGTTGGAGGCATCGCCGGCGGCGAAATACAGGTTTTCCCAATCCTGGGCGTCAGAGCGCATTTCTTTTTTTACACGCGCCCGGGTAGCGGGGTTTTTCAGCCGGCTTGACCAGGCGCCATAACCGCCTTCCTGCACCCAGGGGGGCATCGAGGCATCGAGTCCGGTGGCGCCGGCCACGTAGGTATACATGTCGGTGGTGATGCGGAGGCCGGCAGCGCGGGCGCTGTCGATTTTGGCGATGACTTTGTCCATCTTCGCCCAGTTGTTTTTGCCGCCGGCTTTGAGGTGGTAGATCTCAGCGGGCACTCCGGCTTCTTTGGCAATGCGGATTACCTCGTCGACGCCTTCGAGCAACCTGTTGCCTTCGCTGCGCATGTGCGTGATGTACATGCCACCGTATTCGGCTGCAGCCTTACACAAGGCGATCAATTCTTCAGTATCGGCATAAAAAGCAGGGGCGTAGATGAGCGAAGAGCCCACACCCAGAGCGCCTTCTTCCATAGCCTGGCGCACCAAGGCCTGCATACGGGCAAGTTCTTCGGGGGTCGGCGGACGGTCTTCGTAACCCAACTCGTGTACGCGCACCGTCGTGGCGCCCACAAACGAAGCCACGTTGGGCGATACGCCTTTTTTCTCCAGCATTTGCAGGTATTCGCCCAGGGTATTCCAGTTGACTTCGTATTTGATATCGCCCTGGTATTGCTGTTCTTCGGCTTTCATTTTGGCGTTAAACGGCCCCATAGAACCGCCTTCGCCCATCACTTCGAGTGTGACCCCCTGCTTGATATCGCTCATGCCCCGGCCGTCGGCTATCAGGCTTATGGTGGCCCAGCTTAGCATGTTGATGAACCCGGGGCTCACGGCCATGCCCTTGGCGTCAATTTCGTACACGCCGTGCGCATCGGGCAGATCGCCAATGGCAGCTATGGTATCTCCGTCTACCGCAATAGACCCGCGGATGGGCGCCCCCCCCGAGCCGTCGTAGATCACGGCATTGTGGATGACCAGGTCGTATTCTATCTTGCGAATTTCGCCGCAGGCAAAAAGCAGGCTGAAGAGCAATAGCGCAGGCAGGATTTTTCTCATAAGGCGGTTGGTTTTGCCTAAAGGTAAGGATTTCAATGGGAATTGCCTTGCCTGTAAGGGCAAAATGCCTTAAATTGCCAACATGAAAACACCAGCGAATTATTTTGCCGAGCCTTTTTCATTTTCTGTAGATAACTACCATCGCATGGCTGAAACAGGTATTCTCAGCGAAGACGACCGGGTAGAATTGCTCTACGGCCAAATTATCCCTATGAGCCCAATTGGAAAATTTCACAACGCATGCGTGAACAGGCTTACCCAACTGATGACGTTGTTAATGCATGGCCGCGCTATTGTCCAGATTCAAGGCCCGGTGGTCATCGGAGATCGCTCAGAACCGGAACCCGACGTGGCCATCCTGCAACCCCGCGATGATTTTTACGCCGCCGGGCTCCCAACCGCCGCCGATGCGATGCTCCTAATTGAAGTGGCTGATAGTTCGCTTGAAAAAGACAAACACCTGAAATTGCCGCTTTATGCCGCTGCCGGGATTCCGGAATTGTGGCTCGTAGACCTCACCCGTTCGAAAGTCATGGTGTTTACCCAACCAACCGAAGACGGTTATACTGTTTTGAACGAATTCGACCGCAACCAGGATATTCACTCGCCTTTTGTCGGCGCCATCCCGGCTGTGCAAGTATTGGGCTAGTGAAGACATCAAAATTCTGCCTATCTTCGCAGACCAGGAAACTAAATCTATCCACACGTGGTTTAGTGGGGTGACAAGCGACTAAAGTCATGGCAGAGAAGAAGCAAAAAACAATCGAAATCGTCAACCGGCGCGCCAGGTACGAATACGCCTTCATAGACACCTTTGAAGCGGGTATCCTCCT
>JAEUUQ010000510.1 GCA_016787505.1 Saprospiraceae bacterium
ATACGGCATCCATGGCGGCGTGGTTATCAGATGGCAAAAAAACAAATTTGTGCTTCAGCCCGAAGTCAATTTCAACTCTTCGAGTGCCGAATACCAGTTTGACGACTTGCAGAACCCCTCGAACAGCGGTATCAGAACGGAAAAATACCAGAACCTGGATATCCCCCTGTTGCTGGGCGTAAAATTTGGGCCGCTGCGCCTGCAGGCAGGCCCCGTAGGCCACGTTTTTATCAGCAGCGTTTCTGACCTGGCCGACGTAGACGGATTCAAAGACCGCTACGAGTCTTTAACCTTCGGTTGGCAGGGCGGCCTCGGCCTCGACCTCTGGAAATTTATGCTCGATCTGCGCTACGAAGGCAACTTTACCAAATACGGCGACCATATCACTTTCTTCGGCGACGACTACAACTTTGACGACAGGCCGGCGCGTTTCCTGTTTTCGGTGGGTTATCTTTTCGGAAAACAAGATAAAGACTGATAAGAAGTACGGGTTTTCAAAAAATATACTAATTTTGGCCCCTGGTGAGCGGCGTACAGCCAGCTCCTTCCGAACTCCCCCAGGGTGGAAACGCAGCAAGGGTAGGAAGTTGAGCGGTTGGTATGTCCGTTCACCATAATTTTTTGTCAACACTTGCAGCGCTTTCCCTCCATCCCGCTCGTACCTATTCCCTCTTTTCGTCACGGATTACTCGCTGCGGCGCTTGTCGCCCTCACTATCGCTCTCGGCTATTTCACGCCTCGCGAGCAATTTGCACAGCTCATTATCTTATACGGCATTTTTGCGGCACTATACGCCCTGGTTTGCTATGGGGCCGGCGAGGCCGACTGGCGTTTTTACCGGCAGTTGGGGATTATCCTGCGACTCGTTTTGCTTTTTTCAGTCCCCGCGCTCTCCAATGATGTATACCGATTCATCTGGGACGGGCGGCTGCTACTGCAGGGGGTAAACCCTTTGATCTACACGCCTTTGCAATGGCTTGAAAGCGGTAAATCGGCGCCGGGGCTCGACTGGACGCTTTTTGCCAAGCTCAATTCGGGTACCAATTTTACTATTTACCCCCCGGTTGCGCAGGCGGTTTTCTGGTTGTCGTGCCTGCCGTTTCCCAGCGGCGACTGGGCGCCAACCGTGCTTATGCGACTTATCCTGATAGCCGCAGAATACGGCGTCTTGCGCCTCTTGCCGGTCATGTTGCCCAGGTTTGGTTTCCCTGCCCAGCGCACGGTGTGGTATGCGCTCAATCCGCTTATCATCCTGGAGCTCACCGGCAACCTGCATTTCGAAGGGCTGATGGTCTTTTTTCTGCTCTGGTCGCTTCAATCCCTCAAGGCCGGTAAACACTATACGGCGGCGACGGCCATGGCGCTGTCCATAGCCACCAAATTGCTGCCGCTTTTTTTACTGCCCTTTTTATTGCATCGCCTGACCCTGAAAGAGAACGCGCGATTTTTCGGCTTACTGGGCGGATTACTCGCCCTTCTATTCCTACCCCTGGTTGGCAGCAGTGAAGTCATCGCCCATTTTGGCAACAGCCTAAACCTTTACTTTCAGCAATTCGAGTTTAACGCCGGCATATACTACATTGCCCGTTGGATCGCTTTCAAAAGCACCGGCTACAACCAGATCGACGCGATAGGCCCCACCCTGGCCTTGTGCACCACACTGTATATTCTGCTTACCGCCTTGTGGGATAACTCCCGTCGCTGGGAAGACCTACCCGACCGATGGCTGCTGGCCGGCGCGGTGTATTTGTTTTTTGCTACTATCGTACACCCCTGGTATCTCACTATGCTCATCGTACTCAGCTTATTTACGTCCCGAAAGTTTCCAATTATATGGTCGGTGTTAATATGTTTATCGTATATACATTACACTTATTCGCCCCCACAGGAAAACTGGTGGGTTTTAGGGTTAGAATACGGCGTATTGGCAATTTTCATGACCATAGAGTCGTTTCTTTCGCGTGCCGGCAAACAGTTCACGTAACGGAATCGTTTTATTTTAATATATTCACACGTTCAAATTTCAACAACCCCGGTTTGTTTAATTTTATGAGAATAATCGTTCCTATCTTTATCCTTGCGCTGGTGGGCGACCACGTAACTGCGCAACAATTTCGGGCAGGAGAAACCTTCACTACGCGGGGAAGCCAGGTGTTGTCTACCTATGAGACCGAAGTTTCCAGCGCCAATATGTCGCACGTATACCACTTATTGGGCAGCAGCAGCAACAAAAGCGACAATGCGGCCCAGTATATCGAAAGCGAGGTTGGCCGGATGGCCCGCGACCTCAAAAAAAGCGGCATTGACGATAAAAAAACCCGCAAAGCCGCCGAAATATTCCACGAGCGCGTAGCGGTTGCCAACCTGAAGAAATACGACAATTACGCCAACTTTGAGCAGCTGTTTAAATCGGGCGCTTACAATAGCGCCACGGCTACGGCACTGTATGCGCTCATCCTGGAGCAATTGCAATTGCCTTATATTATCAGAGTAGAACCTACCCGCGTATACCTCGTGCTATGGCCCAACGAACACCCCACGGCCATATACGCCGATGCGCCTTCTGAAGCCAAAAACGACGACCAGTTTATGTCGTTTTATCTCAAACTCATCACCGAAATCGGGCTGACGGAAGAAGCCGGGCGCGACGACAAGTCGGACAAAGTCTTGTTTTACCGCTATTTCGGCCCTGAAAGAGAAACCGTCAACCTCGTCCAACTCGCCGGCATATTGCACTATCAGCAGGCGTTAGTTTTGTATAAAAATCGCCAGTATTTTGACGCTTTAGCGCAAATTGATCAGGCGCAGGCGCTTTACAACGTACCGCGCAACGAAGTCATTCGCTATGCCTGCCTGTTTCAACTGGCCAAAGAACAACCCGGCGACGAAGTCAAGCGGCTCGACTACCTGTTTCAATTATACGAGCTGCACCCCGTTCAGCAAGTGCGCGACGCGGTACTCAAGCAATTTCTTGCCGTAGCCGGGCAGTCGCTGTTCGAACAATGCCAGGCCGACCAGCTTACCACGCATTACCAGGCCATGCGCGCCAAACTCGCCCCCGGCGCCCCGCTGGCCGATGCGCTGCGCGAAATGTATTTCATGCAAATGTCGAAATTCTACGCCCGCAACGGATTAACCCAGGAGCTCCTGCCCTGCCTCGACAGCCTGTATTGCCACCGTCCCAACGACAACGCCATCCGGGAAGCCCTGGCGGGATTGCTGGTACAATCGCTGCGCCAGGAACGCAACCGCGAAGACGGGCTGGCGCAACTGGAGCGCTACATGGCCAAATACCCGTTTTTGGGCAAACACCCCTTGCTTAAAGACCAGGAGTTATACTACCGGGCAGAGCAGATCAAATCCCTTTTTGACGCCAACAGAGAAACGGAGGCCAAACAAGCCCTGGCCGACTTTGAAAGCGCCCTGGCCCAATTCGGCGGCGCCCCCCGCGCGGTCAACTGGATCACCACCGCTTATGCCGCTTCTTCCAACTATTATTTCCGCTGGAAAGACTACCGCACGGCGCGTATACTCATTGAACGCGCCCAGGCTTTATACCCGAATGACGCATATCTCAACCATCAGTTGGAGTTGATGCGGGCTTATGACCGGTAAAAAATGGATATCAGCCTCTATCTCAGTCTACCTATTTGCCAAAACTTTCGCTCATTGTCACAACGCTGCATCTGATGTATCAGGCAAATCACTAAAATCTGTGTGTTATTTTAAATGTGAATAATTTAGTCGTACGCAGTAACCCTGGCATTAAAAAGTAAAAAATACCCAAATCAAGGTATTGCCTTAAAAGAAAACCAGCATTAATTTTGTAGTATATTTCGTTGAGCACTTAATACAAAACGATTAGATTCGATTTCAATATAATTACTGTAAAACAACAAATACGCGCATCAATTGTTTTGAGATTATAAAATTTGATAGTTATCACCTCCAAAAAAATCAAGATGAATATGCATCCCAAGACCATATTCTTCATTGCTTTCCTCGTATTTATTGCCAAAACCCTATCCGCCCAGGAATGGGACGGCCAAGGTACTCAGTTCAATGCTGAGAGCATACTCCGCAACCAGATCGTGCTACCCTCATCTCCTGAGGCGGCCTCGCTGGGTAAATTCGGCCATATCCCGATTAGTCCGTTTACCGGCTCTCCACAGATCAATATCCCACTTTATCAACTCAACGGTCGGTACCTGCCCTGGAGCGTATCGCTGAGCTACGACGTGCACGCCGTGAAGGTGGATGAGGTACCCTCCTGGACAGGCCTGGGCTGGACGTTGAACGGACCCGGCGTGATCACCCGCTCGGTGGTGGGCGACCCCGACCTGAAGCGCAATTATTTCAGTCCGGTGCAAGACTTGCCCGCCGGGGCCGGAGAAGAAATTATGGAGTTTCAAAACCCCGATCAAATCATCGAAAACAATTTTTTGGTCAGCCTGATCAACTCATCAGCGTCACCGTCATTCGAAAAGACCCCTTGTTTGCCATGGAATTAGACTACGAGCTCAACGGCAATATGGAGGAGGCCCGCTGGAAAGTCACCCGCCACAACCCCAAATACTATCGCTACGGCTACGACGGCCTCAACCGCGTGACGGTAGCTAACTACGGCGACATCCTGCTCACCGAAAACCCTGCTACTAAACATGTTCGTTTCGACTCCGCTCAACGAACGACCTTGTCTACGTTGCCGGTCATTGAGCGGAGTCGAAATGACCGGCTTCCTAAACAACCTAATTGGCGG
>JAEUUQ010000520.1 GCA_016787505.1 Saprospiraceae bacterium
TCGGCAAATTCCGGGGTCAGCATATGCCGAACGTCGCCGGCATAGAACTCGGCGTTGTCTATGCCGTTTAATTCTGCATTTTCGCGGGCATCGTCGATAGCGGCGGCTATTTCTTCAATGCCCACCACCCGGCGGCATCGCGGGGCAAGGTACAGGGCTATACTCCCGATGCCGGTATACAGGTCGTATACGTTTTCATGCCCCTGCAATTGAGCAAAGTCGGCCACTATATCATAGAGCCGGGTAGCCTGCACGGTGTTGGTTTGAAAAAAAGACTTGGGCCCAATGCGAAACCGGACCTCTCCCAGCAGCTCTTCAACGTATCCTTTGCCGTGGTGAGCTATGATATCGAGATCGTATATCGTATCGTTGCTTTTGGTATTGATACAATAACATAACGTGGTGATTTGAGGAAATTGCCGCATAACCTCATCGAGGAAGGTTTTTATCTTTTTTGGGTGGCTTTCGCCAAAACTAACCAATGCCATTACTTCGCCGAGGGTAGTAATTCGCAACATGAGGGTGCGAAGCAGTCCGTGCTGGTTTTTGAGGTCAAAAAAAGAAAGTCCCTGTTCCAGGGCTATGGCTTTAATGCCGTTGCGCAAATCGTTGGAAGGGTCGGGTTGCAGCCAGCATTTTTCAATATCTATCGCTTTGTCGAAAGCGCCGGGACGGTGGAAGCCCAGCACGTCTGCGTCTTTTTGAAGGCCTTCTTCCAGCTCTTCAACTGTCAGCCATCTTTTATTTGAAAAAGTAAACTCGAGCTTATTGCGGTAAAAGGTATCTGACCCGGCGCCTAGTATGGGTAGCCATTCACCCACCTCTACTTTGCCGATACGCTGTATGGCATCTTGTACTACTTGCGCTTTATGGCGCAGTTGGGCCTCATAGCTCAGGTGCTGCCACTTGCAGCCTCCACAAACCCCGAAATGCGAGCAGAAAGGCGCCACGCGATCGGGGGAATATCGATGAAAGACTACCGGACTAGCCAGAAAATACCCCTTTGCGCGCTTATAAACCCGCACATCTGCGATATCGCCCGGAGCTGCGTTTTCTACAAAAACCACCCTACCCTCTTCGTGGCGGCCTACACACAAACCTTTGTCGGCAATGCCGGTCATTTCTACAGCTTGAAGTATCAGTGGCTTTTTTTTGTCTTTTGCCATAATTGGTTATCGCGTGAGCACGATATAATCGCGCAATAGTGTTTTGAGAAACTCTACCTGGTTGCGGGGCGCCTGCGGCAATTGCAGCGAGGTGGCGAGTTTGATAGTTAACGAATCGAGGGCTTGTTTGTGGGCTTCATTGGGGAAAGACTGGTAGCGCCCCAGCACTTGCTTTACCAGCAACATATCCTGCTCGCTCAATGCACGCACGTCGGGGTATACAGGCTGATAATTTTCGGCATTGCCAATCCTGATAATATCGCCGAGATGGAATTGCTGTATCGACCTGGTTTTGATCACCGTCGTATTGGCCGTCATGTCGCCCAACCGTTGCCGCCGGTTGGAAGTACTGATCAGCAGGATAGCGATAATCCCCAGCGAAAACAAGCTGTCGGCAATGTGGAATACGGCGCGCAACAGATAATCACTCAGGCTTGGTTCTTCCCCGTCGAGGCGTACCACTTTGATACCAATGGCACGTTTGCCCAGCGACTGCCCGTCGATCAATACTTCAGAGAAAAAGTGGTATAGCAACAACAAGCAAATGGGAAACAAGGCATACAGCCTGGTAACAATACCCTCCAGGGCTCCAAACAGCACGTTTAGCAGGTAAAGCCCCAATAAACTTACCAGGCCAACAACAATCAAGTCGAGCAAAAATGCCAACGCACGATCTATTACGGTGGCCAGTTCGTACTGAATGACAACGTTTTGAGTAGTAGTGATATCGATTGTTCGCATGTAACATTATCCGGTTTAACCGGTTGTTTTCAGCCCGTCACCTCCCGCAATCACACATAACAGGCTACTGCCAGGCTACTTTTTTACAAAATAATATCTAAATTGCGATATCGTGTAAACAATAGAGCCAACTTTATTAATTAAAAAACCTTCAAGCATGCTCAAAGAGTTAAAAGCTTTTATCATGCGCGGCAATCTGCTCGATCTTGCCGTGGCTGTAATCATCGCCGGCGCATTTGGCGCGGTGGTCACTTCATTTACCAATGACATTATCATGCCTCCGCTCGGAATGCTGCTGGGCGGCGTTGATTTCAGCGACCTTGCACTCACACTGAAAGCCGCCGAATTGGGCCCCGATGGCGCTGTCACCGCTGAAGCCGTGCAATTGCGCTATGGCATGTTTATCCAAACGGTAATCGACTTTTTGATTATTGCCACCGTTATTTTTATGGTGGTAAAAGCATACAATCACGCCCAGGAAAGCTTCAAGAAAAAAGAAGAAGAAGCACCAGCTGCTCCCGCCGGCCCTACTACCGAGCAGTTGCTGGCAGAAATCAGGGATTTGCTCAGCAAGCGCTAGCGGTTAGCGGTCTGACCGCTGGCAGAGCGAACCGCTTACTGAGCAACCACTTTGATCAGCATTCCTTTCGTCACGGGTGAATTCAATTCCATGCCATTGAGAATAGCCAATTCCTTGTGACGCTTTTCGGGCATATTAAAGGTTTTGAGCGCATCGGCAAAAGTACCGCTGCGGTCTACTGTTTTTATGCGTATGCGTTCGGGTTGGCGATTCAGTTTGCCGGCTTCTTTGAGCTCCTTAAAACTCTTAATGACGTTCAAAAAAGTAGGCTCGTAAGAAGTATAATTCGCCTTTTCCGTAACGCCTAAAAACTGATATATCATACCGTTGTATTGAATCTGATAAGTGAGCAGGCGAACCGGCGGCGACTGTTGTTGCTGTTGCTGCTGCTGATCTTGCGCTTGCGCAGCCTGCTCGGCTACCATTTCGAGCGCAGGAAGGCCGTTAATAGTAGTCTCTCTCGAACTGACCTTAGTGAGCTGATATTGCGTGAGTAGGCCTTGGGCTGCCGCTTGCAGCGTTTTCTCCTGCGAAAGGGTAAAAATCATCAGTGCTTTCCCGTCTTTGGGGGCCATTTGCACCTGTGAGGGAGAGTTGACAAGTTGCCAGCCCGAAGGTACAGCGTATTGAAGCTTCAGTTCGGGATGGTAAAAATTGTCGTTTTCCACATAACCCTGCCGGGGGTCTTCGCCGTATACCAGCCCGTCGATCATGCGCAGGTAGCTATCGCGGTTTACGTCCAGTTTAGTACCAGGTGATTTTTGCACCCAACTGCCGGCCATTTCATCAACTTTTTTATTGCGATCATCCGGGTTTGGGTGGGTAGACAGGAACGTAGGCAGCGACTGGCCTTCGTCGCCGCTTAACCGCGAAAGCGTATTAAAAAATTTAGCCATCTCGTGGGCATCATAGCCTATTTGGGACGAATAGGCTACGCCCAATTTATCTGACTCGCTCTCGTGGTCGCGGCTAAACTTGAGAAATAGCAGGCTGACGCCTACATTGGCTACTTCTGCATATTTGCGAAAATCCTCCGATACCACCATACCGATCATTAAACCCGCCTGCGCCAGAATTTGCTGGCTGTATTGCTGCGCAGAGTGCCTGGCCGTTACGTGCCCGATCTCATGGCCCAAAACGCCTGCAAACTGGGCTTCGTTATTAAAGTAAGCCAAAATGCCGCGTGTAAAATAGACGTATCCGCCGGGTACGGCAAAGGCATTGACCACGGGTGAATCGAGTACTTTAAACTTATAATCGAGATTGGGGCGATGTGAAATAGCCCCCATTTTCTTGCCTTTTTCCGTAATAAATTGCTGCAACTTGGCATCGTCGTATACTCCATAACTGGCTAATATGCCAGGGTCTGATTCAAGGCCCAACGCCTTCTCCTGGTCTTCACTCAACAACATAAGCTGTTTTTTTCCCGAAACGGGATTCACCGCACAGCTATCGGCTAAGAGGACGAAAGCAAGGACTAACAAGAGATTGCCAATTATTGTAACTCTCATATGTTCGAATTTTGGTATTATTATTGTAAATGCTTCTTAAAGATACGATACAAGTACTATAAATGCAGCTTTTGCGTTCAAAAAAGGCTAACTTTGCGGGGTTTTTAAAAATACCCCCCGGTTTTATCAAACACTAAAAAAACATAATAAGATGGCAATGCGAATTTCGTTGCTGCTGACACTCTCCCTTGTGCTTTCTTTTCAATCACTGGCTCAGAAAGACAGCGATCCCGTGCTATTCAAAGTAG
>JAEUUQ010000525.1 GCA_016787505.1 Saprospiraceae bacterium
AGTTATGCAACGCCTTGCTAATCTCTTCGTTAGACTTAAGAGTCGGGTTATTCATTTACTTAAATTTGGACGCAAAGATAGCTATAATTTCGCTATCCCCATCCATTAATCCACAGAATCTACCCGGAACGAAATCTTGCAAATGACCCCGAAGGTAGTAATCTTCCCGTCTTTGACATGCGCCTTGATATCCTGCACGTATACCGAATCGATGTTGCGAATGGATTTGGAGGCCTCGCTGACGGCTTTGCGCACGGCGTCGTCGATACCAATTTCTGAGGAGGCGATTACTTCGATTACTTTTACGATACTCATAGGAGATGTTGTTTTTGGGTGGTGAAAAATAATGTCAAGGACAATATACCCTTTTTTAAAGAAGGTTTAAAGTTAAATCGGAAATGGTTGAGTTGTCGGTCATTTTCAGATCTTGATAATTGACCTCAAAATAACCGGCAACTACTACGATTATATAGCCCTGAGACGGTTAGCGAGACTTCGCAACTGCCCCACTACATTGTCGAGCTTGCGGCGCGTTTCTTTTTTATTGCCAAACAAGCCTTTTATCCGGGCATCTTCCAGCGTACGGGCTTCTAAATCCAATGCACTGGCGATGTCGCGGGCTTCTCTGCGCATATCGATAAGTTCCTCTTTACAATCGGCGGCGCCGCCGCCATCCGGATCATCGGGCCAGTTATTCAAGCGCAGCTTCCATATCATCTTTCTGGCAATGAGCAAATAGTCATAGGCTTTTGCGGCATGCGTAGCCAGCGTGTCATCGGGTAGCTCTGTCACCCGGGTACCAAGTTCTACTTCCAATGGCTCCATTCTACGCATCAGCTTGGCGCTGGCATTAGAAGTATTACTACTTTCGTATTGCCCGTCAAGCTCGGAAATAGCGGCATAAGTAACCTCCATCTTCTTCAATAGGGCGAGTAGCGCTTCGCGTTGTTGCTTCAGTAGAGCTAGTTCTTGCGTATTTCTCCGGCAGTCCTGGTCGCTACCGAACTGTTCCTGGTATTTGGCTAAAGGCGCCAGTGATACTCCGAAACCGGTAAACAGCATAACGATAACTACGAGCGCGATAGCGCGGAGTAACGCATGGCGGCGTTGTTTGGCATTTGATTGTGGCGTGTTCATATCTGAAATAGTTTTAGGTTAACCAATAAAAACATTACCCGACCCTACGGTAATCACACCGCCGTGGGCGGTAGAATCGCCTGCCCGGGCCGCCGGCAGGCCGTTGATGAATACGGTGGCTGAACCGCCTTGCACGGCGTCAGGACTGCTGCTGTTGCATTGCAGCAGGTCGCCCGTGCGACAGGCGTTTTTGCCGTTGACGAATACGGTGGGGCTGCCTTGCAATACGGGGCCGCCGGTATGCGCCCTATCACCGTCATAGGCGGGACAGGTGTGCTGACATCCAAGTGTGGCTGCGGGTTTTGACATGGTTTTTGCTTTTACCAGGTGGTGAATTCCTGCCGTTTTTCTTTTTCCCATACCGTACGATTCTTGACCTGCTCTACCCCATAAGCGAGCGCCTTGAAAATCGGCGTCACGGTTTCCAGGAAAATGTCGACAGTTTGTATTGCGCCTAAAATATCCTGCTGGTTATAATTCAGGTTAGCCAGTTGCTGTATCGCAGCATCCCAGCTCTGTGCGGTAAAGTATACGCCGTTGCGCTGGCGGGTATTTTCGTTGAGGAGGTTGTAAAATCCGGGGCGATCCTTCAGGCATTGCAGCAAAAAGGAAGCCTGTCGTGCAAACGCTGCCCAAAATTCGAACAGATCGAAAGGATGTCCCCCTTCGCTGAGGTGCTGGTATTTGAATTTGTGAAATGCACTAAATGAACCCAGTTGCAAGGCAAATTCGCGCAATTCTACCATGGCTTTTTCATGGTAAGCATCGGTGTTTACTACGATTTGAGGCAGCAGCGCCAGCAACTCATTGATTTCTTCCAGGTAGGTGCGATAGCGCTCACGTAGCATCGGGTTGGCGCCAATTTGAGCGCAGGGTGGTATGTATTCTGCCAGTTGCCATTCGCCGTATTCCATCTGCAATTTGCCGATGCAAAAAGCATCTGACCTGGAAACCATAGCCTGCCCGGCAGCTTGCACATGCAACTGACAAGCGGGCATGGCGTGTACAGGACGATAAGGCAAGTCGGTCGACTCGGGGCCGAAAGCGGAAAATTGCCGACGGGTCAATTCTATCAGGATATGGTACTGCTCCTGCGGGCGCATATCCTTTAGCGGCAATTCCAGCGTCAACGGGGTATGAATATCATCAAAAATGCCCAGTACGCTACCCGCAGGTGTGATACCCACACAACGGGAAACGATAATTGATTCGCCCTTTTTTTCAAGACTAAGGGCAGGTTTGCCGTCGTAGGGGATGAGCAGTCCGTATTGGAAAGGGCGTCGGATAGAAAAGGCTGTATCGGCAGCCGTGGCCGAAACCCAGGCATATAGTTCTGTAAAACGCTCGGCTGTGAGCTCAACGCCGGGAATAATAGTCGGCGCGGGGTGGTTGACGGTAGTATGCATGGCTTTTTATTTTGAACGGTTGACGTAAATGGTGGCTGCTCTGAACTTAGGCACAAGCTTGACGATTGACTTGGCGCGCTCTTCTTCAGATACCCTTTTAAAGCGAACGCCTAATTTCCGCAAGGCTTTTACAGGAGATAAATAACGCTTTCGCTGCGGCCAAAACCAATAGGGATAGTGGTAGAATTCCCAGCCGTAAAAGTCATTACCCGACTTAAAGTCGATGGGCTTCTGCGGACGTTGTGTGATGTTGTGCAGCGAAATCACTCCTTTAAACAATTGTCCCAAATTCAAATCTTTGACGTCTTTGGGCGTAAAGGTTCGAAATGTATATTGTCCCGACGGGTCTACTTCCTGAAAGTCGTCTTCAAAAACCCAGCGGATACCTTTGGTTTCATCTTCTGCAAAGCGAAAAGCGGCAATCACGTCTTTGAGGCTTTCAAAAACAAAAGGCGCGTAACGCAATTGCGGCACGTTGGCAAGCGCTGTTACCGCCCGCCAATAAAACCAGGGCAGCAAAAACAGTAGAAGAGAAGGCAAGTAGACCGACAAATAAATCGAATTTGAACCGGTACGGCCCACATGAGGGCATATTACAATGAAGACGAATATGCCCCACAATACGACAATCAAGAGCAGCATTGTACGCTGGAGGATGGTCTGATCCTGAAATACTTTTTTACCAAAAAGCCAGGTCACCAGGCTACCCATTGCCAGTGCGATAAATACCAGCACGGCCAGATGTATAGTGACGCGCAAGTTGGCCAGACGCGAATCAAGCAAAGCTACCGCCGCAAACAAGATGGTGGCCAGCAACAACAGCGGGATGTATTTCCGCACGATGGGGTGCCGGCGTATGTTGAGCCGGCTGCGCAATGGCGCTACAATGTTCCTTATCATAACTAAAGGGTTTTAAGCTATTCGAGAATTAATGCCTACATAAGCCGGACGCCCGGCTTCGGCTACTTTTAGCGTTCGATATTCGGGTTTTACGGTGATTTCAAGCATCCATTCCCATTCTTCAGGCAGCAATTGTGGCAACAGGGCTTCTTCCAGGAACCGACGCTGCCGGCCTCCCGGCGCAAATTGGGGCAGCAAGGCCATATCAACAGGACCAACTGAAATGCGCACACAAGGCTTCTGAGAAGCGATTATACCTCCTGCTTTACTTGCTGCATTTAATATGCAGTTGCCGGCTCTTGCACCTTTTGTGTTTCGCATTATAGAGGCCGAATCGGTCAACATCACCTCCTGGCCCAGCGCCGCTTGCAGGCATTTTGCGGTGAGTGCCCAATCGCCTTTGATTTGAGCCCTGTAAGGCAGGAAAAATGCCAGAATGTTTTGCTGATCGGCTTCCCATAACCCCGTTTCTTCGAAAAAAGCTGCTTGCAACGGCGATAAGCCCAGCAGGTGCGTGCGCTGATGCTGGATGACCGCTATCCGAAACAGGGTCATTTCGCGCTCGAAAACCTCCGCCATCCCGTGCATCGGATTTTGTGCAGGCAACCCCTGCTCCAGGGCCAGCCGCTCTTCGCTTTTACTGCGCGCCCTGATGTTCACGTCGCCCGTTTTACGGTCGTGGTTCACTTCCTGCACTTCGCGCAAGGCCGGCCCCGGCACTCCCTCCACCGGGTGTATGCCGATCTGTTCTGCCGTATATGCTCCTTGCTCTACCAATAGGGCGGCGAGGAGGGAGGGGCGAGGGTTGAGATGCTGCGTTGTCATCTTTTAACGGATATAAAGTGATTTAGTATTGACTTTTACTTCCGGTTGATCGGGGATAAAAACTTTAGGGCTTTCATAATTGCCCTCAATTGTATTAAGCATATTCTTTTTTACTTCAAAATTTTCAAGCGCCTGATCTAAAGCCATCGAAACACCAATTCCGATAGCCGTGACTACTACTAAAGAGACCCACACTGGAGCCGTCGCGGATAAAATTATAGCGCTTACTCCCGTTGCTAAGGCTATTGCGAGAACATCTTTTGAAGTATCAAAACCTGTTGATGCAAACTCTCTTTTCCAGTTATATTCTTCCTCTTCTAAAAATGAAACCATAACATCAATGGGTACTTTTAATAAATTAAACACAATCGCCGTTTTCATGCTTTTACCCATAGATTTTAAAATGGCCGATTTACCGATGGGAATTTTTTTTATGTATTTGTCATAATTTTCTTCTAAAAAGCTTGTGATGTTTTTGGGTCTGTATTTTTTAATATAATTATATATGATAACATAAGGCTTGTTATTAATTTGTGAAAGCTTTACCTTACCTGTTAATCCGAATGTTTTTATCAATTCATTTACTTTTTCTACCAGTCCTGCTGTTTTTTTTATTGCTTTAAGAAGTTCCAAATTATTTTCCGCATTTAATACCGCAAATCGGTAATAAAATTCTTCAAGTTCTGCAATTGTAATCGATGGCCCTTCTTCATATTCTAAAGGAATATTAAAAAGTTGGAAAGCGTTTAACTCTATTGGCATTACTGTACAGCTCATTGATCTCGTATATTTAGTAGTTAATTAATTTTCTCACCCTACCCACCAAGCCCTATCCCCTTCCAGCGCAGTGTTCTTCTCTGCCGTCAGCAAGTCTCCTGGGGCGCCCACGCCCGCTGCGTATTCGCCCTGGGTTACCCAAAACCGCACATAGATCATATCCTGGGTGTCGAGCGGTTTGATGTGCAGGAAATAACCCAGGTCGAGGTCTTTCGGCGCCACTTGACGCAAGGCGTTTTCCAGCATATCGGCGCCATCGGTTATTTGATTGAGAGCCTGGTTTACAGTGTGCTGCGGCATAAGGGTGAGCGTGGAAGCATGGCTGCGCAACAGATGGCTCAATTCCCCTATGCGGGCATAAATATCCCGGTAATCGTCGGCTTCTACCTGTCCGTGTTGCAGCGCGTAATACCCCACCGGCGCTTCCCCGAATTGCGCAAAGGCGGCGGGTTTGTAATCCGTATTCCGGGCGAAAATGCGCTGAACACCCAGAAAATACAGCCCGCTTTCACTCAAAGCTGCTCCCCCTTTGATAGAATTGCTAAGCGGTACGATATCGATACCACCTTCTCCCGATGGCGTGAAATCGCGCGAGCGATCCAACTTGCGATTGAGCATGGGAAAGCAATTGAGCTGCAATACGGCTTTCTGAATTTCTTCGGGTTTGAATCCGGCGGGAAACGACAATCTGAGCCATATCAGGTCCTCTTTAATAATCCCCTCCAACCCGCCTTCTGCAAATTGACCGGCGATCTCAACAGGCACGGGTGTTTTAACCCATTTATCGGCGCGCACGGTGATGAAATGGGGGTTGTAGTGCTGCAAGATGCGCCGCTCGATCTGGTACAGGTGCATAAATTCTTCATCGGCGTAGGAAGGCATATGGCGGTCCACAGCCTGCAGGTCGTAATGCAACCCGGTTTCTACAGCCACTTGCTTACCGCCGTGTTGCCAGCTTACCAAAGGCAGCAACCGGTTTAATTCCTGCCGGCGCGTTTCTTTTTCGACTTTGTAGTCAAAATAAAAGCAAAGGGGCTGTCCTTCAGGTAATATTTTATCCATCTGCACGCCCACCCATAAGATGCCAGGGTGTAAGCCCCTACCCGCAGCTACTGCGAGGCGATGTTGGATATCTAAAGGTTCTGCAACCCCTACAAGCGACTGGCCGGCAGCGAGGTATTTTACGCGGGCTTTTACCAACTGCACAGGCAACGAAGGGGCGAAAAAAATCTGCCTCGGCCCCTCTGTTCCCGGCCTCGGTATGTGAAGGATGTCTTCTTCGGGTTTCAATGTGACCTCATTTTCCCGGGGCTGAGCATAAGCCAGCGCAAAAGCCGGCTGTGGGCGCGTGGCTGTATCCGCCTGCAAACGGCGGTTTATCCTCGTGGTAATCGCGTCATTGCTGCGGTCGAGTTCGCGGTGTAAAACGCTCAATTCCCAGGCCATCCATTCGATGAATAGCTTTTGCTCGGGGTTCGGCGAGCCGTTGAGCCTTCCTGTGGCCTGGGTGTTCAGGCGTGCGCGTATGGATTCAAACGTTTGCATGAGCAGGGTTTTAAGAATTTAAGTCAATGCGGTCGGCGCTAATGCCCAGGTGGCTGCCGCCGTTGATTTTCATGCGCTGGTCGGCTACGTGATCAGCCGTGTCTCCTTTGGTTTTCAATTTTTTGCGGGCTATGATCTCTATGTCGTCGGCTTCAATGATGAGTTTGCCGCTACGGTCATCGATTTTAAAGGCCACTTTTTCGGTGGTGAATCCTTTTTTCTTGTTTTGGGGATCGTGCCATTGGGCGGCATCGGCTTTGCCGTGGTAAAAAGCCCCATCGACGTACGGAAATTTTTCGATGTTAAAATCTTCCGACTGCACTACCACCTGGTCGCCAGGTTCGGGCCGCCAGCACATGCCGCCAAAGCCGGTATAAGGGGTGAGTACGCGCAGCCAGGGCGAGAGGGTCTTTTCTTCGTCGCCGATGAATTGTACCCGCACCCTGCCTATCTTTTTGGGATCGTCATGGTCTTTTACGATAGCCATCAACGGGCCGCATATTGGGTTGCGGGCGTTTTGCATGCGCAGGGGAAATGGATATCCCGCCGGCACGGCCGTAAAAGTGTTGGAATACGAATGGTCGTTGTTGATGCTGTGATTTACCTCAATGACGATGTATTCGCCCTGACCGATCAATTCCGGGGTATTGACAATCGTTATTTTACTCCCGATTTGTAGGGAAGGCAGGTCGGAAGCACCGGTAATACGAACCAGTTCGTGCGCCTGTTTGGCCAGCAGTCGTTTGGCTTTTTCGCTAAGCTCCGCCTGACCCGCCGTGAGGTTGAACAGGTGTATGTTTGATGTTGGGTACACTCCTGATTGTTGCACGACCTCGCTAACCAGGCGACCCCCGCCTGCACATTCGTTTACACAGCGGTAATGTTCCAGTTGGCTTTTTTCGAGTTCGTAAGCGCCTAATACAAAATTCAGGGGCGCGGTATTCAGCGATAAACCGGCTTGCTTGAGGTCTTCGCCAAATGCTAATTCTGTAGCGGAGGCGCCGTCTTTTTTCTCCAGATCGCCAAACTGCATTTGCCGGCCGTCGTAGTAAAATACCTTGCCGTAATTATCGGCGAGGCGGCACAGAAAACGGTAGTCGGTCTCCTGGGTTTGTACCGAAAAATCGGTTTTGACGCCGGCCCCGTTACAATTCAAGGGAGGAAGCTTCGAACCGTATTCTCCCGCTATTTGCTGCGCAATATTGCTGAGCGTTTTTTGATAAAAGGTGCGGAACCGGGGCCCGCAATCCATGAACAACGTTGGGCTATAGCCGATGATGCGCAATATGCAAACCCTCGAAGTCCACATCGGCGATACCTGGTCGACAAAACCTTTGAAAGTGCATGTGGCTCCGTTTTTGCCTTCCGCTTTGATCGTCAGGGTAATCTCCTTTCCCAGAATCTGAGTAAGCGACTGACTGGTCAATGCCGGCATTTGAGGGCTGCCTTTTTTCCTTCCCGGGTGAGGCACCATTACGGAGATCTCAAACATGTGGTGGTCGTTGTACGACTGCCGCAGATTCAATCCGTTGAATATCCAATGGTTGTCCCAGCCTTCCAGTTTGATGATATGTCGAGATACTTGGGTCATGGCGGTGGTGTGTTAGCGGTCAGCAGTCAGCTATTAGCAGTCAGCTTATATAAACGATTAGCTAATTGCCGACAGCTGATTGCGGACTGCTGATTGCTAAAACCTGATTACGCGGCATCCTGCCGGTCAAACGGGATCGTATCGATTTCCAATTGCTGTGGTGACAGGATGAGGGTTTCTTCAATGGCGCCGGGTTCACAGCAATCCTGGTTGTAGCTCACCAGGTAAGCTTCGGTAATGCGGATACAACGCACCAACTGGTTGTTGTCGTAGAAAGAAATATCGAGCGATTCCTGGCGAGTAGGGTCGAGCATCCAGTCGATATAAAAAGGGGCTGCAGGTTCGCTTTCGCGGCGAATGCGGATAGAAATCTGTGTCAGTACAGGGCGACCTACCGGTTTGCCGGTGCGCTCGTCGATGCGTTGGTCAAAATCGATATGGTAGCTCAATACGCGGTCGCGGCGATCTTCACCGGCGGGCTCCAGATAAATATCGGTAATAGGCATGGCTGAATTATTTTAAAGATGATTAATGTTTTTTTCTAAACTCGTGCTTGGTAAGTTGGAGGTTCTCCCTTTTTCCGTGCAAATTGATATCAAACCTGTCGGCTACTTCGTAGAATCGAACGGAAATCTCGATATCTACTTTTTCTTCGTGCTCGTCGTATGCGATGTGGTTGATCTCGTATTCTTCAATCAATTCGCGTTTGATGGAGCGGTTGAGGAATATTTCAATTTCCTTTTTGAGTTCTCTTTTTTGCCGCTCTCCCCATTTGGAGTACGCTTTTTTGTTGGAAAAAACGACTAAGTCTTTGAGCAGAAAATTGGCTACATCCACTTTGGGGAATTTGCGCAAATCATAGTTATTGGAATTGTTGGCGGTTGCAGTACCTTGTATGTTCCCCTCGGGTTCTATTTGGATCACCCCGCACTCGCTGAATCGCTCTGCGTCAACACGTTCCAAATCGTATTCAACCCGAACCCCCTTAATCCCAATAATTGCCGGTTTTTCGAGACCGGTAATGTATTCACCGACAGGCACTGACATCATTTTACCGATAAAAGCGCCGGCAGCGGGGACCGACATCAGTTTTTCTTTTCTTCTGAGGCGCCCGTTTTCATCGCGTTCGAATTCTATATCGAATGCATTGTGGGCGTATATCCAGGTGCCCATGACAACCAAGTGGCCCAAATGGGGTGGAATTCCCTTGATTTTCAACCGGTTTGCATAGTCAATTACGTCTTGTGCCTTACTCATTTCTTTCATATCAACAACAGCCAGCGCGCGGGTTTCGTGAGCGATCATAGCAATTTCATCCATGGCGCTTTTGCTGCCTATATTGCCGATATACGAAATATAAAAAGGAGACTGGCATTCCGGGTCGCGCCAGGCATAAAACTTCTGGCGCAGATAGTGCCGAAATTTGGTAAAATGACCGGGGTTGGCCGAGTCGGCAAAACGAGCTTTGTTGACCGGCATGATGTACACATTTGAATCTATGGTTGCGTTTCTGTAAAGCAGATGAAGGGCACGGGCCGTTTTTTCAAAGGGCTTGGTTTGCGCAAAAACCGCCTGCATATTTTCCTCGTAGCGCTCTTTTTCTGCCAGGTAGGTTTCGTCTATTTTTACTGAGATCTCCTCAACAGTTGCAGCCGAATCGAGCAACAAAGCCAGTAGCTCGAATTTAACCAGGATTTCCTCTTTTTCTTGCCGGTCGTCAAGCAACTCTGGTAAATCGCGGCGAGCATCCACATCGCGGGTGTATTTCAATTCGGGAAGTACGTATTCCAATGTATCTATTTCCTCTTCGATAACGGAGGTTTTGAGCAATTCTTCGAGCTCAAGTGCCAGGGTGGCTTGCTTTTGCTTGGTCATGGTGCGTCAGGTTTTAGTGTTGAATTAAGAGCGGAGCAATTGCAGGAACTGGGAGTTGGGCTTTTTCATCTGTGCGGCCCATCCTTTCAGGAATTCCATGAACTGTTCGCGTTTGTCGCTTTCCAGAAATGTTTTCAATTCTTCGCGGAACACCGGGTTGTGTTTGAGTTCGTTCTGGAACTCGTGTAGGAAATTCATACGTTTTTTCTGTTCGCGCAGTACTTCCGATTTTTCTACGATTGTGGCTTCTTCAAAATCGTCGAGCGATTTGATTTTCAATTTTTCACAAGAAGTGGAGCCGTCGAGGCGGCGAAGCTGGAATTTGAATTCCACGTTGAGTTGTTCGAACGCCGAATCAATGTTGGGCGCTTTAATAATATCCGGCTTTGAAGGCGGGTCGGGCGTTTCAACCGCTACAAGTGCGCACTTTTTAGAGAAATCTACCCGCGCTCCCGCTTGGGTCGGTACTACATTTCCTCCTTTGGATGGTAAAAACATATGCTGGCGTTTTTAGGTGAAAAAATCTTCCCATGCCGGGGCAGGTCGACAAACCCTCCGGTGCTGGTGTATCTACGATTTTCGTCGTTTGCTTATTTATCCGCCGAAAGGAGAAAAAGGTGACGGAAAAAATTCATTTTTTTTTATAATTTTCCTTCCGGAATTTTTTTCATCCAAACCTGTCACTTTTTTTGTACACCAACAGATATATACCGTATGAAACTATCCCCAAATACATCTATCCCGGATTCAATCAAAAAAGTGCTGGCCCTCGAAGCTTCGCTCAAGGGGCACATCGCCGCTGTGGTAAACGGTTATCCGGAATTGCGTACGGAAAAAGACGATATTGTGCAAGAGGTAATGATCGCGTTATTAAAATATCCGGATAAACTGGAAAAATTGCAGGTGGAGGCTTACGCCCGGACTATCGCCCGCAATATCTGCTACGATATGGTGAACCGCCTCCGGAAGATGCCCATAGTGAACCTGGAGTCGCTTCCCGATAACCCCGACGACTCCGAAGAACCCCAGGGCTTCACCATCGAACACGCCAAATTGATGGGAATGGCTCTAAAAGAACTCAAACCCGACTGCTTCCAGGTGCTCAATTTGTACTATTTCGAGGAAGGACTTTCAAAAGACCGCCTCGTGGCCGAGCAACTAGGGCAAAAAACCGACGCTGTAAAACAACGCAGAGGGCGGTGCCAGGAATCGCTCAAAGACATTATAACCATGAACAAAAAATACAACGTTTTGCTGTATTTAATTCCGCCATCAAAAAGAAGATGAACAAAAAATGGAAAAACTCACGCTCACATCCAAGGAGCTCCAATGGCTGGAAAACCACAATGAAATAGCAACTTTCGAACGCTTGCTCGAACAAAGCCGCAACGATCCCGCTGCTGTTAGCGATCTGGAGGCTACTATCTCAGGATTGAAACAATTACAAAATGAACTTTTGAGCAAAGCCGAACAGGAAGCTTTACTGCAAAGGCTCAACGCCAATTCCGGCCTGAAATACGAAGCGCAATGGAGCGCCGCCGTACGCGCGGGTTACGCCCGCCTGGCCTATCAAAATGCCACCGGCAACAACTGGTCGGCGTATTATAAATGGTGGCCGCTCGGGCTGTTACTTCTCCTGTTTATCGCATTGGGCTACGTATTATGGCCCGATGCGGTAAACAACCCTTCTACAACGACAGCACAACATAATCCATCAGGCGGAGATTCCACTTCAAAAACGCAACAATTAATTGAACCGCCACAAGTGCAGGCAGAAACGCTTCGCATTGATACGCCTGAACCGCCGCCGATAGCCAAAATTGAAGAGCCTCGTAGACAAACAACCAAAGAGATAGATCCTCTTGTAGTATTCACCATTAAAAAAAATGAAGACCAGGGTATAAATAATGACTTCATCATCCTATTCAAAGAAGTTTCTATTGATCAATACAATTTTTACGCTGAACAAAACAAGATTAAACCCTTAAAAGGCAAAGGGATCATGCCGGCATTGGTAACCGCTGAAGAAGCGAAAGGTTATGCTAATTGGATTGTTGCTGCGCGTCATCAGGCCGGTTACGATTTTCCCTCCCCATCGCAATTGCTACACGCGCTTAATTCAAAATACGACGTAAAAAAATTCAGCTCAAAACCGGAATGGGTATTGACGGACAGTGGGGATGGTCTGCAGGTCATATCCCTGGATTGCAATAATCTCCAAACGAAATGTAGTCGCCCTGAAGCTTACACCCGTGCACCCAAACCTCGCGATCGTTGCGCGTTCAGGCTCGTGGTACAGAAAGGATAATCTACTATTTTATCCCCCCCACATCCCCTACCCCCACAAACCCCGCCCAAAAAAACGGGTGCGACTTTTCACCGGGCTGCTGCTGCATATACCGCAGCTTAGCCTGTTGCATGGCCTCGTCTTTGGGTTTGCCGGCCCTTAGCTGCTCATGGAAATAACCTATCAACTTTTCACTGGCCGCGTCGTTCACTACCCACAGACTCGTGATGATGCTTTTGGCGCCCGCCGAAGCAAAGGCCCGCGACAAGTTGATGATGCCCTCGCCTTTTTGCAGTTCGCCTACTGCCGTTTCACAGGCAGATAGGATTACCAGGTCGGCATTTAAGGCGAGTGTGTAGATTTCTCTGACAAATAACCGGGAATCGTCGCCGCTACCCGGCGAAGCAGAGAATGCCAGGTAGGAATAATCCCCTGAGCGACTGTCGACCGCGCCGTGGGTGGACAGGTGCAGGATTTTGTATTGGTCTGCCTGGCTCAAAAAGGCGGACTTGGAGGCTTCGGCGCCGACGAAATACGCCCCCTTCCATCTCCTGGCGGCGTAATATACTTCAGGGCCGCTATGCGGCAACTCTGTCCATCCTTTCCTGTTGGCCATGGTTTCCGGATCGTTGAGCCAGTCGTCTTTTGG
The DNA here is from genome assembly GCA_016787505.1 of Saprospiraceae bacterium. Taxonomy (GTDB): domain Bacteria; phylum Bacteroidota; class Bacteroidia; order Chitinophagales; family Saprospiraceae; genus JABWBR01. The sequence continues at coordinate 12,993 of JAEUUQ010000525.1, forward strand.
GGCCAGTTGGGCTAACTCCGATTTCGATTGGGTGTAAAAGGGCGCAAATGCAAGTAACCCGTTGGCCGCCGGCTTTCGGTGCTGCTTTTGGGTCATCTCCCGCAGCAGGGTGGCGGAATAACAGTAGCTGATCTGATGTTTTCGCACCAGGAAGGGATAAGTGGTAAAATTTGCCAAATCGCGGGGCGGGGCGCTGAGCAATACCTCGAACGGCAACATGGCCAGCCGGGGATCGGCAATGACGACAACGGAGGATGTCAGATGCGATTTGACGGGTGCGATGAGCTTGTCGTATAGTTCCTGAGCGGCGGCGACGTATTGCTTCAAGCTACCGACATACGCGCTTTCGCTTCTTTTTGAGGCGGGCAACTCGTAATAGCGGTAAAGTCCGTCGCGCACGTCATTCACAAGCGAGTCGATCCGCCCGCCGTGGGGCGCCCGGAACAATTTGTGTTCGTTTTTATTTATTACAAAAATAAATACCGTACTGTCGCTAACCAGGTATTCCAGCATGGTTTGGTCGGGGCGCAATATCTGCTGTCGTACTTCTTCGAGCGAAGCGATGCTCAAATCGAATTTATGCCTAAAATAATCGGGGTAGTTCGATTCCAGGTCTTTTTTGAGTGTATTGTAGACTGTACGGGTTTCGTAGAGATTTTGGGTAATGGTTATTAGCACCGTATCGGTCAGGCTTTTATTGTCGTCATTTAGCGCCTGAAAACGCTGTTTTTCGTATTGGGCAATTTGCAAATTCAGGCTGCGCTCTTGCTGTAAAATACTATCGGGTATAATGCCGCTATAAATGGCCTCGGCATCCTGTATAAATTCGAGCAGACTCACCGCCCGTGATTCTTCCATGCAGGCAAAAGCATCTTCGATATACTGCGGGTCGTTTGTTTGTTGATAAAGCAAAAAATTCGTCTGCACACTGCCATCGAATACCGGGGCGGCGGCGGTAGCCAGTTCTTTTTTGCCGGACGTCAATCTGCTGCGCTGATAGCGAATAGCTTCGCGGGCTGCGAAGTATGAAGCGGATGAGGAAAGTAGCGCATCAGGGGCCTTGCTCAACCTTTGCGCAGCCCCCATTTTATCGACAGTTTTAATAAACCGGGGAATGTCGGTTACTTGTGTAATATCGCCGTAATAATTATTGGCTTCGAGTGCTTTTTGAAAATATGCCAACGCCTTGGCATAATTGGATTGTGCCAACTGGCAATTTCCCATATAATTATTTACGTCTACATGGTGATGATGTTTTGCAGGTAAATGCGTTGAAAAAAGCTGCTGCGCTTTTTCAAAATACGCCATTGCCTGTTCATAATCTTTTTTCATTTCATAACAAAAACCGATACCATCGTAACAAACCCCCAATTCCTCTTCATAACCGGGTTTATTAATCCAATTGTTTTTGGTTTTTTCATAAAAGGAAATAGCCAGATCGTAATTGCCTGTATTTTTATAAAAAGTACCTATTCCATGATAGGCAAATCCCGTTTCAGGGCTGGTTTCGCCTTTTTGTGTTATCCATATTTGCAATTCTTTTTCTTTAAATACAATCGCTTTTTTAAAATCTTTTGCTACTGTATAAATATTACCCAGGCTATGGTAGGCGTATACCAGATTGGGGCTATTTTCGCCAAATTTATTAACCATAAATGCAATCGAATTTTCAACCGCTTCGATAGCCAGATTAAAATCGCCTTTGCAGCTATAACTATCTCCCAATCCGATATAGGCAGTCGCCAATTTTTCGACGCCCCCCTGTTGGTTATTTTCAAGAAAAAATATCCCTTTTTTATAATAGGCAACCGCCTGATCGCAATTTCCCGCTCCCCGATAGGCTAATCCCAAATTTGTATATGCGGCGCCCAAATCGGGGCTATTGACTTTTTGTGTAATGCTTACCGCTTTTTGCAGCAATTCAATAGCTTGTTCGTATTCTCCTTTTTGTTCATAAATACTGCCCAGATTAATCATTATTTTTCCGGATAGCGCATCGTCAGTGCCAATTTTTTCTGCCCGGATGCGGAGGGTAAGGAGATACGCGGCAATAGCTTTGCTCAATTCTCCCTGCGAGTGGTAAATCCTTGCCTTTTGATACTGTACCGTGCCATACTCCACGCTATTGTGACCAAGCACAGCGGTATATATTTCGTCCGCACTGTCCAATTTGATGAGGGCGGCGGGCATTTTCCGGTTTTTTATCAAGTCCTGTGCCTCTGTCACTAAAATACGGGCATAAGCCGTATCCCGGCCCGATTGGCCGTAAACGGCAGGTGCAAAAAAAAGGATACCCAAAAGGATGGCGAAGCCGATGTGCTTATTCATATATGCGAATTTACTAATTGCCCGTAAAACTTTTGCCAATTTCCCTATTTTTACCCTGGAGACCTTAAACACGCTTTTACATGTCATTACACCCCAACACCTATTACCTGGACGGCATCCGCCACCATCGTCCGGAAGTGATCAGGGGGGTATTCAGCGAATTCCTGCCCATGGTGGCTGCATTCATCCGCCAAAACAGCGGCACGGATGAAGACGCCCGTGATATTTTTATGGACGCACTTGAGGCCGTCTACCGCAAATTGCGCGACGATGACCTGGAGCTGACCGCCTCGTTTTCCACCTACCTCTTCGAAATCTGCAAGCGACTATGGTATAAACGCTTTCGCAGAAAAAAATTCGAAAGCGGGGTAACAACCGATGATGCCGAGGTACTAACCATCGTGCAGGAGCTGGATCAATCCCTG
>JAEUUQ010000429.1 GCA_016787505.1 Saprospiraceae bacterium
CAATTCCTGGAAGTTTTCCCCAAATCGACCCGTCGGCCGGCCCTGCTCAAACGCCTCTATCCGCTGGCTACTGCCGATGGCAGCCTCAACAGTATTATGGCTTTTGAAAATGCCTACCCCGATTTTCCCGATAAAGCAAAAATAGCCGGCGACAAAAAACTGGCCGGTTTTGATATTAATAAATACAGCCCCGAACTCAAACCCGCTTTCGTCTCTTTTATCAAAACCAATGCCCCCCGCGAAATTGCCTGCCAGGCGCTTCGAAAGATCCTCGCCTTCGATATGCGTACAAAAGAGTGGGACAAAGCCTACCAGGAAGCGCTGACTTTCCAGGATGCCTTCGGCGAAGACAGCGAGTGCTACAACCAGTTACTCGCCTCGCTGGCCCCACTTGACGGCTCGATTAAACCTGAAAGCGTAGGCTCTGCTATCAATTCAGCCGGTAGCGAATCGGCGCCGGTATATACAGTAGATGGCAATACGCTTTATCTGTGTGGCAAACAACGCGAAGGCTCTTTGGGGGGTGAAGATATTTTTGTTTCCACAAAAACTGCCGACGGCTGGACCACGCCGGTACTCATTGAAAACCTGAATACGGCCGAGGGCCACGAAGCCCCCGAAGGCATCTCAGCCGACGGCAACCAGATGCTGCTGTTCTCAAGCGGCAATCTATGTATCAGCGAAAAAACGACGAGCGGCTGGTCAAAACCTCAAGCCCTTCCCAACACGATCAATCGCTTGCGCTGGCAAGCCGACGCCCGCATTACCGCCGACGGCAAAGCCATCATTTTTGCCTCGGGGGCCAGCAATTCTTCCGGCGTCGATATTTACGTGTCCCTGTTGCAACCCAATGGCGCCTGGGGCCCCGCCCAAAGCCTCGGCCCAGTGATCAATACCTCAGGCGTTGACCGTTCGCCCTTTCTCCACCCCGACATGAAAACCCTGTATTTTAGCTCCGATCGCCCAGGCGGGCTCGGCGCGCTGGATATTTATATGACCAAAAGACTCGACAACGGCTGGACCAACTGGAGCACGCCTATCAACCTGGGCCGCAATATCAATACAGATGAACACGATTACGACTTCCGCGTCTCCACCGACGGCGCTACGGCTTATTATACCGTATATGAAGGCTCTACCTCTTCGGGCGATATCTACCTCATGCCTATGCCCAAGGCTTATAAGCCGCAAAAGGTAAAAACCATTTCCGGAAAACTTCTCGATATCGACCAACGCCCCATCGACGCCCAACTGGTGTGGATCAATCTCGACTCCGGCGATACAATCCAGATCACGCGCCCCGACCCCATCACCGGCCAGTTTGTGGCTACCGTGCCCGACAAGGTGAAGGTGGGTTATTATGTAGCCAAAGACAACTACATGCCCATCGCAGGATATATCGACCCGGCTAAGGAAACTACCGCCATCAGTGTGGACAAACCCATGGTGCTTATGACGCCTGAGCAGATGAAGGAAAACAATGTGGCGCTACCCCTAAATAACCTGTTTTTTGAAACTGCCAAATACGATATCCAACCCGAATCGTACCCCGAACTCGACAGGCTCGCACAGTGGGTACAACAATACAACCTGAAAATAAGCATCCTCGGCCATACCGATAACGTGGGCGCCGATCAGAGCAACCAATCCCTCTCCGATAACAGGGCACAAGCCGTCCGCGATTATCTCCTGAGCAAAGGTTGCCCCGCCGACCATATCAGCGCACAGGGCTTCGGCGAATCGCAACCCGTAAGTACCAACGATACTGATGAAGGCCGTGCACAAAATCGCAGGGTGGAGATCAAGATTGCTCAGTAATTCCGTTGTCGGTTCTCCGTTCTCGGTTGTCGGTTCTCCGTTCTTTATCTTTGCCAATTACACTTGAACAGAGAACAGAGAACAGAGAACAGAGAACAGAGAACAGAGAACAGAGAACAGACAACAGACAACAGACAACAGAGAACAGAGAACAGACAACAGACAACAGACAACAACGATTTGCGTTATAAACAAAACCGTTCTCAACCTACTAGTACATGAGAAAACTCCTGCTGCCATTTTTCTGCCTGCTCCAATTAATCGTAGTTGCGCAAGATGAAGACCTGCGCAACTACGACCACGTATACAAAGCCAATATCAAATCGGTAAATTGTTATGCAGAGGGGTTACTCACCAGCCTGCCACTGGTAGATTTGCACTCTAATGCGGGCATCGTGTTATCATTTGACGACCTCGACGGCGATGTAAAAAATTATACCTATACGATTGCACACTGCGATATCAACTGGCAGCCGTCCAACATTTCCCAATTGGAATTCCTGGAAGGTTTTTCTGACGACCGAATCGACGAGTATCGCTTTTCATTTAAAACTATCAATAACTATACGCACTTCGAGCTCCGTCTACCCACGGAAAGTATGCGCTGGACCAAATCGGGAAATTACCTGCTGAAAGTATACGAGGACGAGGACGAAAAAACGCTGGCAATTACGCGCCGCTTCATGGTGGTTGACCACAAAGTGAATATACTGCCGCGTTTTGTGTCGCCCAGCAATGTGAGCAAACTGCGCACCCACCACGAAATTGACTTCCAGGTGGATTACGAAAAATTTCCGGCTATCCGAATCGCGCAACAGGAAATCAGAGCGGTGGTTATGCAAAATGGAAGATGGGACAACGCCATCATCGAATTGGCGCCCAATTTTACCCGCCTGAATGCTATCGTATTCGACTACCAGGATAAGATCGTTTTTCCCGCAGGTAAAGAATTTCGCTTTATTGACCTGCGAAGCCTCCGTACGCGCTCGATTAATATCGCTTCTATTGAAGAATACTACGACAGATTTGAAGTAACCCTGGCCAAAGACGGCAAACGAACCGACAACCCCTACCTCAGCCAAAACGACCTCAACGGCCGATTCGTCATCGAAACATTCGATCAGGCCGACCCCGATTTATCAGGCAATTATGCCAATGTGCTTTTTTCTCTCTACAGCCCCGAGCCGTTTTACGATCACGATGTGTTTATCATGGGCGCACTTACCGACTGGGAACTCCAACCCGAATTTAAAATGGCGTACAACAGTTCCGTAAACGGCTACGTTGGCAAGGCTATGCTCAAACAGGGTTTTTACGACTATGCCTACGCACTCGTACCTCGCAATCCCAAAAAAGGAGAATCTACGCTCCCCGATATGAGCGACACCGAAGGGAACTGGTATGAGACCGATAATTCGTATACGATCCTCATCTATTACCATCCCTTCGGTGAACGCTATGATCAATTGATCGGCGCGGTTACTTTTAACTCCTCAAATCCCTGATAACAAGGATAGGGAGAACGGTAAACGTTCCCCCTATCCTTGTCACCTTGTCACCT
>JAEUUQ010000568.1 GCA_016787505.1 Saprospiraceae bacterium
TGTATCGGCGATGAGTTTGAAATCGTCGGTGGTCATTTTCTGTTGTCGGTTGTGGGTTGTCGGTTGTGGGTTATCGGTTGTGGGTTATCAGTTTGTGGGTTATCGGTTAAATTTTAACAATAATAATGAACCGACAACTCACAACCCATAACCGACAACCGACAACAGCCTTTACCTTGAGCGGATCCACTGCAGCACCTTTTGCGTGGGCTGCGAGGCCACCTCGGCGGGGAGGTCGATGCGGCTGCGCGATTGCATATCGACGGCAATGGCGGCATCATTGCTGTCGCGAATCACGATATAGCGATTGTTGCGGGCGCTACGCGAGGTTTCCGTTTTGAGTGCCGAGGGTTCGGGAAGCAACGGATTGATCATAAACTCGTCTTTTTCCATATCGTAGGCCGGCACGATAGCTTGCATGCCTCCTGAAGCGGAATTGAGCAGGAACAGCGAGTTGTATTCTTCGTTTTCTGTTTTAAATTCGGCGTAGGGCGTTACGGCTTTGGGTTTTTGCTGGTCGGAGAGATCGAAGGCGAAAGAGCCGTAATCGCGGGCGTAGCCCACCAGATATTTTTCCCAGAGTTCGAGTCGTTGGATCATACCCGACTGGGCGTCTTCGCCGTAGCGTTCGGCCACATATTTCGGTTTGAGCGGGGGCAGCAATTTGCGCGAAGTAGCGTCGTAGAGATACACCGTGCCAAAGCCGCGTATAGCTACCAGATTGCTGGTGTGGTTGTACGTGATTTCGGCCAGGAAATAGGCAAAATCGGGGCTGACATTCACAGGCAGCACCTTGCGTTCGATGCGTTGGCAATTTTTGGTATCATAAACCTCCAGTATGCGGTGGCTATCGCCGTAATCGGCATCGTAGGTGCTTGAATCGGCTACGATGCATATCCACAGGTCGATTTCGTGGAGCCAGAGTTGGTTGCCTTCCAGCATTTGTCCCGATACTTTGCAGTTGTGGGTGCGGGGCGGCTGTTTATTTTCCGCCGGGGTCGGCACGGTATCGGAGGCAGTATGGCCGGTATTACCGGATTGTTGGGAGGAATCGCCGCCGCCGCAGGCGGAAAAGAGTATTATTGCCGCAACGATGGCTAAAAAGTGCCGGGAGAAAGAGTACCCGTTCATATTGGTGGATTTTAAATAAAGGTAGCAATTTATGGTTTTTTATCAGAAAATATTTCCGGGGGAAGGGCGGTTGTAGGTTGTAGGTTCTTGTTTACTGTTTCCTATCCCCGTTCACTGTTCACTGTTCACAGTTCACTCAAGTAATTTTAACATTTTAATACGAAAAATTTCGTAGCCAAAACTTGACATTACGAAAAGGTTCGTACATCTTTGCACTACGAAGCTTTTCGTAATTAATAAGATCACAAAATGAACGACCAGATACCCAAGCCGACAGAGTCCGAATTGGAAATATTGCAAGTACTGTGGCAGTACGGGCCGTCTACCGTGCGGTTCATCAATGACAAGTTGAGCGAGCAGCGCGAAGTAGGGTATACGACGACCTTAAAGTTGATGCAGATCATGGTAGAGAAAGGCATACTGGACCGCAACACCGACAGCAAGATACATGTGTACCGGGCGGTGATAGGCGAATCGGATACGCAGCAGCAGTTGCTCGATAAATTTGTAGAATCCACCTTTCGGGGGGCGGCCATGAAGATGGTGATGCAGGCCCTCGGGAATCACAAAACCTCGCCCGCCGAGTTGGACGAGATCAAGGCATTGATTGACAAAATTGAAAAAGAGCAAAAATAATACCCGGGTCTTATGCAGATGATCAATACCCTTTTTACGGAAGAACTGGTCGAAGCCCTGGGGTGGACCGTCCTTCACTCGCTGTGGCAGGCGGCCATTGTAGCGGTAGCGCTGGCCTTTTTTATGTTAATTGGCCGGGGCAAACCTGCCCGCCTGCGCTACGCCTGGGCCAATATAGCCTTATTAGTCGTATTTGCCCTTGCCGTATTCACCTTTGTCAGGTTGTATGAACAAACCCCGGCGCAATTGCAGGTAGCGGAGCTATCTGTACGGCAAGCGGGGCCGCAGCCTGCCCTGGCAGCGGGTGTGGCAGCGGATATGTCGACCTTCCGGCAGCGGTTCACCGCTTATTTCGAAATGCATTTGCCTTTGATAGTGGCTTTATGGCTGGCGGGCATGTGCCTTTTCCTGTTGCGGCTATTGGGGGGGCTGGCCTATGTGCAACGACTGAAATATAGCCAGGTTAGCGCCTTGGGGGAAGAATGGCAGGGCATGCTCAGGCGGCTGTCGTCGCAGCTGGGTATGCGGGTGCAAGTACAGTTGGTGGAATCGGCATTGGCGCGGGGGCCCATGGTAGTGGGGCATATCAAGCCATTCATCTTGCTGCCCATCGGGGCCGTCAACCAACTCAGTCCCGAGCAGGTAGAAGCCGTATTGGCGCACGAGTTGGCGCATATCTTCCGGAACGATTACCTGTGGAACATCGTACAATCGGCCGTAGAGATCGCCTTGTATTTCAATCCGGCGGTATGGTGGATTTCTGCCGTAATCCGCGACGAGCGCGAGAGCAGTTGCGACGACCTGGCGGTGGCCTTGTGCGGCAAC
>JAEUUQ010000569.1 GCA_016787505.1 Saprospiraceae bacterium
ATTGCCTTTTATTTTTAAAGACAAATTGCATAAAGTAGCCGTAGAAGAAATCAACAAAACGATCAATGCCAAAGTTGATTTCGGAGCGGTCAGCCTTACGCTTTTCCGCAGTTTCCCCAATTTCAGCTTTAGCCTTCGCGACTTCAGCGTTACCGGAATCGACGACTTTGAGGGCATTCCGCTCGCATCGGGTGAATCCGTCGATTTTACCGTCGATTTGTTGTCCATCCTCAGTGGCGGCAACCCCGTGCGCATCCAATCGGTGCATTTGGAAAAACCCAAGATAAATATCCTGGTTTTGGAAGACGGCAGGGCCAACTACGACATAGCTAAACCTTCTGAAACGCCCGAGCCCGAAGAAGAGGTTCCACCTACCAACATAGAAGTTAAGCTCAAAAAGTACAGCATTGCAGGCGCCGATATCGTATACGACGACCGCAGTGGCGGAACCTACGTCAACATCGAGCAACTCAACCACGAAGGTTCTGGCAATTTTAGTCTTGACGTCATGGACTTGGAAACCCATACCGATATGGCCGCTTTCACCGTTCAACAAGGCGCCATTCCCTACCTGAAAAAAGCAAAAACGACCCTCGATGCCAATTTTTTGATCGATCAGGTCAATAGCAAATACACCTTAAAAGAGAACAAACTCATTCTCAACGAATTTGAACTAAGCGCCGACGGTTTTGTACAAATGCAGGAAGAAGACATCCACATGGACCTTACCTTCAGTACCCCCCAAAACGACTTCAAACAGCTTTGGTCGCTCATCCCCAATGCATATATTCAGGGGTATGAAAATGTAAAAGCCGACGGCAAATTTGAATTCTCCGGCCAGACTAAAGGCACTTACAACGGTGAAAAAGAACAATACCCTGCATTTGACATTCATGTAGGTGTAGACAATGCCAATGTGAAATACCCCGATTTGCCCCTGGGAATTAGCAATATACAAGCTTTGGTAGACATAAAAAGCCCGACCAGCAGCTTTGACGACATGACCATCAATGCCCCGCGGTTTAACCTGCGCATAGGTAAAAACCCCATCAAAGCCCGTTTTACGCTCGAAACGCCGATCTCCGATCCCGATGTAGACGCCGATGTTGAAGGAGTACTCAACCTTGCTGAATTGATGCAGGCCTTCCCGATGGAAGGTTTTGAACAGCTTAGCGGCATCATCAGCGCCGATATCACGGCTCAGACCCGATTGTCGTATATCGAACAACAGGACTATGAGCGCGTAAATATGGCCGGCGATATGACTATCAGCCAGCTCAAATACAAGTCAAACGGCATGCCTGCCGTGCTCATTCGCAATGCCGCCATGAATTTTACCCCCAAACACGTAGGTATCGAGCAATTTGACGCGCAACTGGGGAAAAGCGACTTACAGGCCAGCGGCACTATCGACAACATCCTGGCTTATTTTTCACCCAAAAAGACCATGACAGGCAACATGCGCGTGCGTTCCCGTTATTTTGACGCCAACGAATGGCTCGTCACCACCGAACCGGCAGCTACCCCGGCGCCTGCTATATCCGCTACTCCTGATGAAGAGTCTGCTGAAGGAGAAGCCGCCTCTGAACGCCCCTTCGACCGCTTCGATTTCACACTGGACGGCGAAGCCGGCGAAATAATATATGAAGACTACCATATCAAAAAAGCCGCTGTGAAGGGCAATGTGAAACCCAACCGCATGGAAATGCAAAACCTGAGCGCCCTGATCGGCGACAGTGATATCAAGGCCAGCGGCACAGTGGTCAATGCCTTTGATTACCTATATGGCGACGCCGTGTTGGGCGGTGATATCAATCTGAGTTCCAGGCTGCTCAACCTCAACCAATTTATGACCAGTGAAACCGTCGCAACCTCTTCTACCGGTACCAGTACAAGCCAGGCGCCGGCTAGTTCAGAAGGGCTTGAACCAATAGTCGTACCCGCCAATATCGACATGCGCATCAACGCCGACATTGACAAGCTGATATACACTAATATGGAGCTCATCGACCTCAAGGGCAGACTTATAGTGAAAGACCAGGCGGTAGTTCTTGACGAAACTACGGCAAAAACGCTGGGCGGTACCATCGGTCTGACAGGCAGTTATGATTCAAAAGAAAAATACAACCCTGCTTTCAGCATGAAGTTCGATTTGAATAAAATGAACTTCCAAAAAGCCTTTAACACATTTAACAGCTTCCAGAAACTGGCTCCGATAGGCAAATTTATTGAAGGCGTCTTCACCACCAGCCTGATCATGGATGGCAAATTGGGTAAAGACCTCATGCCCCAATACAATACCCTCAACGCGGAGGGATTCCTCCAAACGATCAACGGCGTGGTAAAAGGCTTTAAACCCCTGCAAGCCGTGGGCAATGCCCTCAACGTCGATTATCTCAAAGACAACCTGAAGCTGGAAAACACCAAAAACTGGTTTGAGGTGAAAAATGGCGCATTGGAGCTCAAAGATTTCGACTACAAAGTGAAAGACATCGCCATGACCATCGGAGGAAAACACGCCATTTCCCAGGATATGGACTACAAAATCAAAGCGCGTATTCCCCGAAAATTGCTGGAAAGCAATGCCGTTGGCGCAGCTGCCGGCAGCGCATTGAACGCCTTGCAAAGCGAAGCTTCCAAATTGGGAATTAATCTCAAACAAAGTGAATTTGTCAACGTGATGGTCAACCTGACCGGCAACATCTCCAATCCCAAGGTAAAACTCAAACTACTGGGCGGTGAAGGCGAAGAAACCTCGGTAGTAGAAGCAGCCAAAGAAGAAGCCAAACAACAGCTCCAGCAAAAGCTGGATGAAGGCAAAGAAAAGGCCAAGGAGACGGCGACTAAAGCGGTTGATTCGGCCAAGACTGTCGTTAAAAAAGAAGTGGACAAAGCTGCCGAAGACCTCACCAAAAAGGCAAAAGAAGCAGCCAAAGATAAAATCGGCGGCGTACTCGACTCCACCGCGCAGAAAAAAGTAGACAAAGTGCTGGAAGGCGCTGGCAAAGAAGGCACCGATAAAATCAAGGAGAACCTGGATAAGTTTAATCCATTTAAAAAGAAAAAGGATAAAGACGGAAATTAAGGCGCGTTTTAATTTTATTTACAACTAATTCGGTTTTGTTCTATATTTCGCAAGAATTTAACCTGAATTAGTCGTCATGTATCTTATCATCGGTCTTGTCTTCATCCTTGGCTATGCATTCATAGCCTTTGAGCATCCGCTGCGCATTAACAAAGCTGCCAGTGCATTGCTCATGGCTGTCGCATTATGGACATTGCTCATTATCGGAGGAGATTCTTTTGTTGAAGCGGGGGCAATTGATCCTGCCCACAAGTGGGTTGAGTCGCATCTGATGGAACACCTGAGCAGCATCGGCGGCATCTTGTTTTTTTTGCTGGGGGCCATGACCATAGTAGAAATCGTAGATTCTCACGGCGGCTTTGAAATAATTACCAGGCATATTCAGACAACCAGCCAATCGAAGTTATTGTGGATATTATCCATTACTACATTTTTTATGAGTGCGGCGCTGGACAACATGACAACTGCCATAGTCATGTCCACCTTGCTGCGCAAGCTCATTAGAGACAATCATGATATCTGGTTTTTTGGAGGGATGATTATCATAGCTGCCAACGCTGGCGGAGCCTGGTCGCCGATAGGCGACGTTACTACAATTATGTTATGGATAGGCGGTCAAATTACTGCCGCCAATATTGTATTGAAATTATTCATCCCGAGTTTGCTTTGCCTGCTTTTCCCGCTCATCATCATCTCTTTGCAACGAAAAGGGGGGCTTGTAGAAAGACCTAAAGATAGCCCGCTGCTAAGCGATGGGAATGGCGTAAACACGCGTGAAAAGAGCCTGGTCTTCTATTTGGGCACCGGCGCTTTATTGTTTGTGCCCGTTTTTAAAACCATCACCAACCTGCCTCCGTTTATGGGTATTTTGCTTGGTGTTGGCGTGCTCTGGGTCGTCACTGAAATCATGCACCGTCACAAAGGCGAGGAATTGCGCAAGCCGCTATCCATTTCCGGTGTATTGCAACGCATTGACACCCCCAGCATACTATTTTTCTTGGGTATATTATTAGCCGTAGCTGCATTGGAAACAGCCGGACATCTGGGAGATATTGCTCAAGCGCTCAACCAACAAATTGGCAATATATGGGTGATCAACACCTTAATTGGTTTATTATCAGCCATAGTTGACAACGTTCCCCTTGTTGCTGGGGCAATGGGCATGTATAGCCTTAGTGATTTTCCTACCGATCATCCTTTTTGGGAATTGCTTGCCTATTGTGCCGGCACGGGGGGCAGCATACTCATCATTGGTTCAGCTGCCGGCGTGGCCACCATGGGCATCCTCAAAATTGAATTCATCTGGTATATGAAAAAAATTGCTATTTGGGCAGCTCTCGGTTACTTTGCAGGTATTTTATGCTACTATGCCATAGAGCATTTTTTGTTCTAACTCATACAAATGAAGTCGAAACACGTCGAGGTTCCTTTATTTTGGGCAAGCCTGCTGGGTTTTGGGGTATTGCTGTATGACATTGGTTTTCATCAAAAAGCATATCACGAAAATTTCATCCGTTGGTTTTACCTGATATATGCCGTCGGCATGTTCGTCGGGTTGAGCGTCCGAATATTTTTCAAACAAAAAGAAAGGCCCCTTCGCCGTCTGGCGCATTATATTACCTGGGGACTGGCTTTGTCTATTTTGCTCGCAGAAGTCGTGTTTGGGCTTGGCGGCGTTTCATTGGTCAAAACACTTGGCCATTTCTACCTGGAGCGCTGGTTGGCGGGGCTCATGTTCATAACCGAATTTTCAGAGCGCTTATTTGCCATTCAGAAACAGCCTCTTCATCCTGCATTGATATTTGCCATCAGCTTTTTGTTCTTAATGTTTGGAGGTGCATTTTTACTTATGGTGCCCAGCGCCACCACCAAGGGTATCAGCTTTGTAGACGCCTTGTTTACTTCCACCAGTGCCGTATGCGTAACCGGACTTGCCGTAGTGGATACCGGTAAAGACTTTACCCGATTCGGGCAAATATCCCTTGTTGTACTTATTCAGCTGGGGGGATTGGGCATTCTCACCTTTACCAATCTTTTTGGCCTGTTTTTCAGAGGTCAAACTTCCTTCCAAAACCAAATCATGCTCAAAGATTTTATCAATGCAGAAAATATCGGCCAAACATTCCGCACACTCATCAAAATCGTAGCCTTTACGCTTGTGGTTGAGTCCATCGGCGTTTTTTTGATTTACAATTACATCGACGATAAAGTAGTGGCCGGCGCGGGAGAACAATTATTTTTTGCCGTTTTTCATGCTGTGTCTGCTTTTTGCAACGCAGGTTTCTCCACACTTACCAATAATTTGTACGAAGAAAGTATACGGTTCAATTATCCGGTGCATCTGATAGTGGCCGTTCTGATCATTATTGGCGGTATCGGTTATGTAGTGGTATTTAACTATTTCACCTTTATCAAAGTTTGGTTTAATAACCACTTCCAGCGTATCGTCTACAATAAACACACGCAACTCACTCGCCCACTCATCAGCCTAAACACCAAAATTGTTGTTTACACAACCCTCATCCTTTTAATTGTGGGTACTATAGCCTACTATATTTTCGAGTACAACAACACACTCAAAGAACACCATGGCTGGGGCAAAATTGTAGAGGCCTTTTTTGGATCGGTTACGCCGCGAACTGCCGGGTTCAATACCGTAAACATTGGGGCATTAACCCTACCTACGCTGCTTATCTATTTGCTGCTCATGTGGATCGGCGCCTCTCCGGGTTCTACCGGGGGCGGTATCAAAACCAGCACATTTGCTATCGTTTCACTCAATATATGGCAGCAACTAACAGGTAAAAAACGCATGGAGTTGGGTTGGAAAGAAATTCCCGAAAAAACCCAGCAACGCGCCTTTTCTATAATGAGCCTTTCGCTGATCGCGCTCGGGTTTTCGGTGTTTTTGGTTTCTATTTTTGATGGCGAAATGGGGCTAATGCCCTTGTCTTTCGAATGTTTTTCCGCTTACGGCACGGTCGGCCTATCAATGGGCATTACTCCAAAACTAAGCGATGCCAGCAAAATAGTATTGACTATCACCATGTTTATCGGCAGAGTGAGCTTTCTGACTTTACTTGTGGGAATCGTACAACAGTTTTTCAGGGCAAAAAACAAACCCTACCGATTCCCCGAGGAAGATATTTTTATTAGCTAACGAACCAGTTAAAAATAAAAAAGTGATGAAATTTATCATTATCGGACTGGGTAATTTCGGCGCAAGTCTTTCGATCAAATTGATGGAAGACGGCCATGAAGTGATTGGCGTGGACCGGAGTATCAACAAGGTGAATTCCCTCCAGGATAAAATTACTCATGCCATATGCATGGATACTACCGATGAAGAAGCTATACAAGCCCTCCCCCTCGACGATGCCGATTACGTCATTATCGGCATTGGCGAAGATACGGGCGCTTCTATCCTTACCACCGCATTGCTCAAAAAATATTGCTCCAAAAAGATCATCAGCCGGGCTATCTCCGATTTGCACCAGACCGTACTGGAAGCTATGGGTATAGAAGAAATTCTCCACCCGGAGGCAGACACCGCGCGCAGGCTGGCCAGCCGTTTTATGATTAAAGGCGCTTTGTCTTCTTTTAGTCTGGACGACGAATTTGATATTGTGGAAGCTGAAGTGCCTGAACAATACGTAGGCATGACTATACAGCAGGCCAAATTCAGGGAAGACCACCACGTCAATATAGTGACTATCATCCGCAAGCGCAGGCGGCGCAGCGTTTTGGGCAACTGGCAGAATATTCAGGAAGTGATCGGCGTGGTGACTCCCAACACTATTCTGGAGGCACACGATATTCTTGTGATTTTTGGAAAAGCCGACGATATAGAAAAGCTGCTAAATACTTAGCGGCCACTCACCTCAAAAGCCGCAGTATGCTCGAAGCTGCGGAAATCAACCGGGCTCACCCCCGACACGCCCTGTTCGGCCATGAACACACCGTAGATGGTATCCACGGCTGCCATAGTGAGCTTGTTGTGGGTGACAATGATAAACTGAGACTCGCCCGAAAACTTCTTAATGATCTTGTTGAACTTACTGATGTTGGCATCGTCAAGCGGCGCATCCACCTCGTCAAAGATGCAGAAAGGCGCGGGTTTGAGCAGATAAAGCGCAAACAGTAAAGCAATAGCCGTCAGCGTTTTCTCTCCGCCTGAAAGCTGGCTGATCGTCTGCGGGCGTTTACCCTTGGGTTTGGCCACTATTTCGATGCGCGATTCCAGCGGATTATCGGGTTCGAGCAGCACCAGGTCGCAGTTGTCGTCCTGGGTAAACAAACTGCGGAAGACGTCTATAAAATACAACCTGGCCTTCTCAAAAGCTTCCAGAAACTGAGACGTGGCCGTTTCCTCAATTTCTTTGATTGTTTCCATCAACGAGTCTTTAGCCTTCACGATATCGTCGCGTTGCTGCGAGATGGAATCGTGGCGTTCCTTCATCTCGTCGTAGGCCTCTACAGCCAAAGGGTTGATCTCGCCGTAGTTGTCCAGTCTGTTTTTGACGCGCTCTACCTGTTGCTGTAATTCATCTACGTTGACCTCCGCCGGCGGCGCCTCATTGATGATATCGTTGATCTCGATATTAAATTCAATGCGAAGGCGCTGGGCTACGGCGCTGATATCGAATTTGACCTCGTTAAACTTGTCTTTCAACTGGTTGATCAAAATCTGCTGGTCTTGTTGCTGGCGATTGACCTTGCGCAGGTGATCTTCCATCTCTGTAATGCCGCCCCTGGCCTGGAAATAGGCTTGTTCGGCATCGGTTAACGAGGCTTCCATCACCTTGCGTTCCTCGTAGCGCGTCTGTAGGGCTGCTGTGAGTTGGTCGATGGAGGTTTGGATTTGCATCAGTTCTTCATCGCTGTGGCTCAGGGTTTGCTGGGCCGACAGCATCGATGCGCGGGTATCTTCGAGTTGTT
This sequence comes from Saprospiraceae bacterium, assembly GCA_016787505.1. GTDB lineage: Bacteria > Bacteroidota > Bacteroidia > Chitinophagales > Saprospiraceae > JABWBR01. Next base: position 8,024 of record JAEUUQ010000569.1, read on the forward strand.
TTTCTTTAAAATTTAATTCGCGTTGCAGGGCACTGACTTTATTCTGCTGACGGATAAACGCGATATTTTTATCATTAAAACCCGACGAAGCCTGGCTCATTTCTTCGGCTACCTGGCGGTAAGAGCCGTCGGCGTTAAAAATATTGTCTTTGATCTGCTTCAGGTCGGCCAACTTCTGCTCCATGTCGGTTTCCAGGTCGGACTGTGCTTTTTGCAGAGCGGCCATGGCCTCGTCGATCTGGGTGCGGCGCTCGTCAGCATGGCTGATAAAATGCGCAAAGTTTTCGAGGCGGGTATTCAGCGACACCTTTTCGCGCGACAAGCGGTTGAGTTCGTT
>JAEUUQ010000431.1 GCA_016787505.1 Saprospiraceae bacterium
AATTTTCATTTATTCATTTTTATTGCAACGAATATGAGCATATAGGCTGTGCTGACCTGTTTTGGCTTTTGCAGCTCGGCGTTGCCCCGCATAGGCGACAATCCTTACAAAGATAGGGTTTAGGCTTGAGGAAAGCAAGCGGAGCGGTAGGTGGAAACCCGCTGCCGTGGTTGTTCAACATGAACTTTAAGGGAAGGTACTTCGCCGGAGGCATACCTTGAGTTCGCTACTATTTTGTCTTTCTTACATTTCCCCGAGGATTATGGCCATGTTTTTCCCTATAACTATCAATATGCTCGTCTTCTATTTGACGAGCTTTTGCTTTTCCTATAAGTATCTTATTCCCACTTCGTTCTTAATTCTGTTCCAAATGGATATTTACTTGGTGTATATTCTATCTTGTCAGCCGTTCCAAAACTCCTGTTTGATAAAACCGAATCAATATCGAAGAAAACCTTGCCATCCCTACTTTGGAAAAATAATCGGTTGGTAACTCCATCATTTTCTCCTTTATCTAATTGTATTGACCATGTATAATGATTTATGCCACCTGGAGTAATTATTTTCTTCGCATTAATAATTTTAGCCGAGATGGGTTCTTTAAGGAAATAGAATCGCCATTTTTCAGGAATCTGGTTCAAGTCAAATTTAGATTTTATGGTATCTTTTCCTAATACTCTGCTGGCTAAATACGGTCCATACGTTTCCTCCGGTTCCAATCCAGCATTTATATAATATGCAAGCCAGGTATAGTCATTATCTATACTTGTCCGCCCTCTAAAATTAATGACATCAGAAAGAAGATATTTAGTTGAATTCCAACTTACAACTTGATATTCCGTTTTAATCTTGAAGGAATCAGGAATATATGGAATTGCCATCATCTTATACTTTAAAGCTTCAGGCCCCCCTCCGTAATTAATAAGTTCAATCCTTTCAGGAAATAAAGTCAATTTGATGCTATCCATCGTATATCTTCCATAAACAATTTCACTATTCCCGCCACCCATGCAACCATAAGAGTATCGTTCATTGATAAATCGACCATCACTCAACAAGTTGAGGTTTAAGCCATGATTGTATCTGTAATCCATAAATTTTAGCGTGTCGATCTCCTGTGTAATATATTCTTCTCTGTTTATGTTTTTTTCTTTATTAGCGCAGCTTATAGTTAAAAACAATAATATGAAGTAGAGATACTTTCGCATTTTTATTTCTGTTTTTGTTGTTGAAGATTACGATTTATAATTCGCGCCACTCTATTTTATGCATGTCCCTTGCTCGGAAGCGAGCAATGACAAAGGGCTATTTGATTAATCCATATTCCTTGTTCAGGTCAAGTCTATTGTACCCAATAATTTCTTCATTATCATAATCAACCACTATTACTACAAAGCAATTTTGCTCAGGAGTAGGCAACAAAACGTGATCTATTTTTCCTGCTTCATTTCTATAAATATTTTCAACCAGGTTGTTCTTCCAAACTTCTTCATTGATGATGCCCCTGTCTACCAATTCCAAGATTTTTGGCCAAATATTCATCACCTCTCCTTCTTCTCCAGTGACATTCTTCATTCCATCTCCAAAAGTGAGGATAAACTCCTGCTTGGATAGTTCTTTGATCATTCTTATCGGTTGAATCGCTCAGCGTTTCAAAATTCAAATCCGCAATCCAAATTCCGAAATCCGCAACTCCCTCACCTCCACTCAAACGTCTCCAACATCCTCACCACATCTGCCTTGACATACTCATAGACCGGAGCCAGCGAATCGGGCCGGGCCTGGGTGTTGAAATACAAGGCGCCGCGGATGAAGTGGTGGGTGCTGTCGGTGAGATAAAACTGTAGGGGCGAAGCGGCGGGGCCGCGGATATCAAAAAGGAAGCCGCTTACGTGGCCTTCTTTGCCTATGGGTATTTCGTCGATGGAGTTGGCGCGTTTTTTGTGATAGTCTACCAATTCAAAGGCGTCTTTTTTCAACTTTTCGAGGTCGGCGCTATTGCGGATGGGGAAATAGCTGCAGTGCAATCTGCTGTCGAATGCGGGCGTATAGATGTCGAACCAGCAAGGATGAGCCGGTTTTTCGTTGAAAAAAGAGGTGTCCTTTTCGATGCTGGCGTATTGGGGGTATTCGAAGGTGAAGTTGCAGTAGTCTTTGTCGAAAGCGCGGTAGTTTTTTTCGGGGTAAACCACTTTGGGAAAACCCCGCGGCCGGGGTATCGGTGTGGTATCATTTTGGCAACCGGACCAAATACCAACTGCGATCAGTCCCAAAAACAGCCATCTGCTCGCGCTTGTTGCGCGAAAAAAAGCACCCACTTGCATAGATAATAGTTATTCGCCCGAAGCGATCGTGATTAAAATGCGTTCTATGCGGCGTTCGTTTACCGCTACGATCCGAAAATGAAATGAGTTGTAGGATATTTCTTGTCCCTCTCGCGGCATATCGCCCAGCAATTCGAGTATTAGCCCGGCAAAAGAATCAGCATCGCCTTTTACTTCGTCAAATGTGTCGGTATCGATGCCCACTACCCTGCATACGTCGTTGAGCAGGGTTTTGCCTTCAAAGATATAGTTGGCGTCGTCGATTTTCTGGAAGATCACTTCGGGTTCGTCGTCAAATTCATCTTTGATCTCCCCGATGACTTCCTCCATGATATCCTCTAGCGTAACTACCCCCGAGGTGCCGCCGTATTCGTCTACTACGATGGCCATGTGCAGGCGCTGGCGCTGAAACTCCTTGAGCAGGTCGCTGATCTTTTTGGTTTCGGGCACATATAAAACGCTGGTTCTGATAAGTTGTTGCCAGTTAAAATCTTCGCTTTCGCGCAAGTGGCCCAGCAAATCTTTTACATATAAGATGCCCATCACATTGTCGAAATCGTCGTTGTAGACGGGAATGCGGGAATACCCCGATTCGCGCGCTACCTCCAGCAAGGTATTGTAGCTCGATTGTATGTCAACGGCGACTACATCCACCCTCGCGCACATAATTTGGCTCACCGTCACGTCGCCGAATTTGAGCAGGCTTTTCAAAATATCTTTTTCCTGGTCGGTATCTTCTGCCCTGCTCACGGTGAGTTCTATGGCTTCGTCGATATCTTTGCGACTGGCTAATCCACCGGTAGAATAGGGCGCCATGGCCAGTTGGCGTTCCACGGCTTTGGTCCACCCCACGATGGCGCCTATCAGGGGTTTGCCTAAGGTCATGATGAAATACATAGGCTGGACCATGATGGATGACACGTATACTTTGTTGAGGCGGGCGTATACTTTGGGCACTAACTCGGCAAACAGGATGATCAGAAAAGTAGCGCCGGCAAGGGCTATCAGAAAGCCGAGTGATTTGCCCATTATTTCGGTTGACATATTGAGCGAAAAACCTGTTGACAAAGCCAGGTTTGCGGCCCAGTCGCCAAGTACTTGCGGCGAAAGCGCTTTGGTCAATACCGCATTAAACAGGAGTATCACGGCTACATTGACTACGCTGCTGCTGATGAGGATGGTGGCGTGGAGCCGACGGGTATCTTCTTTGAGCTTCAATAGTCTGACCCCGACATTGCGGTTATCCTGCTGGATTTTTTCGTAATCGTCTGTCTCCAGCGAAAAGAAAGCTACCTCGGCAGCCGATAGAAAGGCCGCGCAAAGCAACAATACCAATATCATGGCAATGCCCGCAATTATTTCAAACGAGGGGATGGTAATTAGTATTAACGACAGCGTGTAACTATAACTATCAGGTTCTGGCTCCAAAATATCCTGGGTTTGGTGATCAATGCGGCGACGGTTCAAAAAGGAAGACCGTCGTCTATATTTTCAGGTACGGTATCGTGCACAGGGGTATCCACGGTTTGATTGGTGGAGGTGTTATCTGTATCAGGTTGTTCCTCTTTGCGAGCGCCTAAAATCCTGAACGTATTGGCCACCACCTCTGTAATTTTCTTGGTATTATTGTCCTGATCCTGCCAGCTGCGGTGCGTTAGTTTGCCTTCGATATACACCTGCATGCCTTTTTTCAGCATGCTTTGCGCGCGTTCGGCCAACTCGCGCCACATTACGATATCGTGCCACTCGGTAAGTTTCTTGTACTCCCCGTTTTTATCCTTGTAGGTTTCGTGGGTAGCCAGCGTAAATTTGGCCACCATCGCCCCATTTTCCAAACTTCTGATTTCGGGGTCTTTTCCAAGATTGCCGATCAACATTACTCTATTTACCATGATGCAACTGGGTTGTTTTTTAGGTTAAAGCAACTCTAAAAATAAGGAATTATCCCTTAGATACCAATCTATTAATCTTGGAAATGCAAAGTTATTCAAGTTTTTTCGATCTACCTGAATTGCGCCGTCCAGATTTAATAATTCTGCATTTTCAGCTATTTCTATTTCCCAAAAGGTGGCAATTATGCGCTGGTGGGTAAGTTCTTGCTTAAAAGGTTGCGATTTTTTGCGCAAGCTAAAACCTGTCTGTTGCATAAATACCAAAAAATCGGACAAATTCTGCAATCCGGTGGGGTGGTCTACCAATGCATCCGTTTCGATCAGGGGAAACTCGTACAATTGCTGCCAGATATCTTTTGCCGTGCGCTGCCTGATCCATACGCGAGAGCTTTGCGCCGGCTGAATAACCAGGTAATTGAAATATCGGTCGCGCCGGCTGGGTTTTCTCGTTTTCACCGGCAATTGCTGAACCTGGCCGGCGGCATATGCGCAGCACAGGTCGTTGAATACACAATCGGAGCAGGCGGGGGATCGGGGCGTGCAAACCGAAGCGCCAAAGTCCATAATAGCCTGGTTGTAAGGCCCCGGTTGTTGGGGGTCCAGAAAATGCTGGGACATAATCGCAAACTCTTTCTTGCCTGCCGTTGAGTCAATCGGCGTATCGTGGCCTTCGTAGCGGGCTAAAACTCTGTATACATTGCCATCTAATACGGCATGCGGCAGGTTGAAAGCAAAAGACGCAATAGCGGCGGAAGTGTATGGCCCAACCCCGGGCAGAGAACTGATCTGCTCGTGATTTTCTGGAAAAACACCGCCATATTTAACGTGTACCTCCCTGGCCGCCGCCAGCATATTTCTTGCCCGCGAATAATACCCCAGCCCTTCCCAAAGCTTCATCACTTCGTCTTCGCGCGCCTGGGCCAGGTCGTCGATAGTTGGATAGCGGGTCTTGAAGGCTTCAAAATAGGGCAAGCCCTGTGCTACGCGGGTTTGTTGAAGTATTATTTCGGACAACCAGATCAGATACGGATTTTTTTCTCCTTTCCAGGGCATGGGCCGCAGGTGAGTGGCGTGCCACGACATCAGGCGCGAGCGGAATTGCTGTATTCTGTCATCCGTAGTATCCATGATAGTTTACTAAACCGCTGAACCGGTCAACAGGTTGAATATGCCCGAAAATACAAAACGGTAGCGCCACGTCGGGTACTACCGTTTTGATACAAAGTTTTTTTGTAACCTACTCTTCATTTGACACGGTATCGGCTTCCACAAAAGCCGTAGCTCCGTAATGACGCGATATTTGGTCTTTCAGATCCTTGCGGGCGAAAAATATCCGGCTTTTGACCGTGCCCAGCGGGAGGTCGAGAGCGTCTGCTATTTCCTGATATTTGAATCCCTGATAGTGCATCAGGAAAGGGATGCGAATACTGTCGTCGAGCGTATCGATCATACCCGTTAGCTCGCCGATGAGTATATTAGACTCTGCACCGTTGCCAATCATCGTACTCCCCGAGTTGATGTAGTATAAGTTGTCGGTAGAGTCCATAATCGTGTTGGCCTTGGCTTTTTTGCGATAGTTGTTTATGAAAATATTCTTCATAATCGTAAACAACCAGGCTTTGAAGTTGGTACCCGGCCTGAATTTATCACTATTTGTCAGTGCCCGGTATGCCGTTTCCTGATAAAGGTCTTTGGCATCTTCCCCGTTTTTAGTGAGGTTGTAGGCGAAAGCCTGCAACAACGAAGACATCTGATTGAGTTGGCTATTAAATTCTATCTGTGACATGGCCGAGTAGTTTTGTTTAACTTTTCTTTAAGATTGCATCTCTTTGTTGAATCAAAGTTACAACTTTATTTGATATTGTGCAACTATTTTGATATTTTAGTTAGACATTTTTACTTAAATTTTGATTATTTTATTTTAGATTTTATACAAAAATCTGATAATCAATATTTTGAAAAAGAAAACAAATTTTAAATATTATTTTATTTTCAGTAAAAAATGAAAATTTGTGATTTGCAAATAACATCCCACCCCAAAAAACAGGCTGCACGTGCATACTATTTCTGTGCTTTCAGAACAAAATAAGCCGCTACGATAGAAAAGACGATGTTGGGCATCCAGATGCCAAGCAGGGCGGGAATGGCCTCGCCGGTAGCAAAGACGATAGAGAACCGGGAGAAAAAGATAAAGAGGGCGCCGATACCGATGCCTATTGCCAGGTGAAGTCCTATTCCTCCTCTTACTTTTCTGGCTGCGATGGCCAGTCCGATGATAGTCAGGATAAATATGGTAAAAGGTTCGGCGGTGCGCCGGTAGACTTCGGTTTCGTATTTTTGGGTATTACTTACGCCGCGTTTTTTCTGGTTTTTGATATAACGCCTGAGTTCAATAGTAGGGATCATCGACTCCTGGTTGAGGTAATCCACAAAATCATCGGGTGTCAGATTAAGGGTAGTATCTATTACCTTGCCTTTGCCGATAGTCAGCGATTCGTCCAGCCCGTTGAACGTCCTTATCTCGTAATTGCGCAGGCGCCATTTATTGGGAGGGCCCTGCCATTCTGCCGTATTGGCCTTGAGCATATACACCAACTCGTGGTTCTTGAATTTTTCGATACGCAAATCGCGGGCGGTGCTATCGCGCTTTTGATATCTATTGATGTACACTTTCGAGTCGGGCGACAGAAACAGGTGCACGTCGTTAGTTTTTCCTTTATCGTTATCGCGTGAAATGTATTTGTGCTCTATCTCCAGTCGCGTTTTGTTGCCTTTTGGAATAAAAAAATGGTTGCCCAGCATATGGAGAACGGCGATAAACCCCGCAGCCACCAGATAAGGCCGCATCAACCGGCGAAAGCTGACTCCTGCATTAAAAATGGAGATGATCTCCGAGTTGTAGGCCATTTTGGAGGTAAAAAAAATGACAGCGATAAGCGTAAACAAAGGCCAGAGCAGGCCCGCGATGAATATGATAAAATTGGGGTAATAATCTATGAGTATCTCTTTGAGCGTAATGGGCTCTTCGATAAATTTCTCTACCTTTTCACTAAAATCTATCACCACGGATATCATCGTAAAGATCAATACCGTGAAGAAAAAGGTAGTGAGAAACTTCCTTATAATATACCAATCAAGCCGTTTCAGCATCTGTGGTGCGTTCTTATAAATACGCCAATTAATGTTTCCTGGTTGTTGTTCATATTCTCTTTTGCATTTCGTTAACCATGCCTGCTTTCCAGGAGGCAAAATCGCCTGCTAAAATATGCTTGCGCGCTTCTTTCACCAGCCATAAAAAGAAGCCCAGGTTGTGCAACGAAGCTATTTGTGCGCCTAATATTTCCTGGTTGTGTATCAGATGGCGCAGATATGCCTTGGAATACTCCCGGCTGGTGGGGCTGGGTATGGATTCATCTATCGGGCTAAAATCGTTTTTCCACTTGGCGTTTTTTATATTAATAACGCCATTGGCCGTATACAACATACCGTGCCGGGCATTTCGGGTGGGCAATACGCAATCGAACATATCGATGCCCAAGGCGATGCACTCCAGTATATTTACCGGCGTACCCACTCCCATCAGGTAGCGGGGTTTATGGACAGGCAAAATACCGCACACCATTTCCGTGGTGCGATACATCTCTTCTGCGGGTTCGCCCACCGACAGTCCGCCGATGGCATAACCGCCGGTATCGTATTGGGCTACCTCTTCAGCCGATTGTTTTCTGAGGTCGTCATACACGCTGCCCTGCACAATGGGAAAAAGCGTCTGGTCGTATCCGTAAAGCGGCGGCGACTGCGGCAGGTGGTCTATACACCGGCGCAGCCAGCGATGCGTGAGCTCCATAGATGTTTTGGCATAGCGGTAATCACATGGGTATGGGGGGCATTCATCGAAAGCCATCATGATATCAGCGCCGATAATTCGCTGTATATCCATGGCCTTTTCGGGGCTCAGGAAATGCTTCGACCCGTCGATATGGGAGCTAAAAGTAACGCCTTCCTCTTTGATCTTTCGCCGGCTGCTCAGTGAATACACCTGGTATCCTCCGCTATCGGTCAATATAGGCTTGTTCCACGACATAAACCGGTGCAGTCCGCCCGCCTGCTGGAGCGTATCGAGCCCTGGCCGCAAATACAAATGGTAGGTATTGCCCAGAATGATTTGCGCCCCCACCGACGATTCCAACTCGTGCTGGTGCACTGCCTTTACAGATCCCACCGTACCTACCGGCATAAAAATGGGCGTTTCAATTTGCCCGTGGGCAGTTTGAATCAACCCCGCCCTGGCAGACGATAACGCATCAGTATGTTGGAGTTGGAAAGTAAGCAAGATATTGTAGTGGGTTTAATTAAATCTGATACCTGTGACTGTCTAGCTTAATCAACACTGCAATCATGGCAGTAAATCCGAGCAAGGCCGATCCTCCTTTGCTAATAAAAGGCAAAGGGATGCCGATAATAGGCAATAGCCCCATGGTCATGCCTATGTTGACAAAAAAGTGGATAAAGAAAATACCTCCTATGCAATAGGCATAATGCCGGGAGAAGTTAGACCGCTGCCGTTCGGCGATAATGGTTATTCGAATGAGTAGTAAGAGGAAAAGTATGATCGTGCCGAAGGCGCCTACAAATCCTTGCTCTTCTCCAATGGTACAAAAAATAAAATCGGTCGATTGTTCAGGCACGTAATTGAGCTTGGTCATGCTGCCGTTCAGAAATCCCTTGCCCTGGAGTCCTCCCGAGCTAATAGCCATCTTGGATTGGGTGACGTTGTAAAGCGAGCCTCTTTCATCGCACAATTCGGGCCTTAGCCATACATTTATGCGATCTTGCTGGTGGGGTTTCAAGACAGAATTAAACGCGTAATTAGCTGCAAATGAAATGCCTATACCTAAAATCACCGCTGTCGCCAAAACGCTTACCATTCTTGTTTTTCTTTTGCGTACAAGCGCTACTCCGGCGCCGATAAAACTCAGCACCGCCAGGCCCAGCGCCTCGTATCCGCTTTCGTGCCGCGTGAGATATATCATAGCTGCAGCAAGCGCTAGTGCGCCGGCGCCCCAGTACAGTTGCGGTTTGAATTGCATAAATAAAAAGGTGGCGCCTATGAATATCAGCGCCTGTGCAATATAAGTGGGATCCATGATGAGCCCCAATATCAATAGTACGGCAGAGGTGATGCCTATTATATACAAATTGGGCGAAAGCCCTTCCCTATACAACACGATAAAAAATGACAAAAAGACCAGGGTTGATCCTGCGTCGGGTTGCAGCATGATCAGGCTCATTGGCAACAGCAGGATACCAAATGCCAGCAATTGAGACTTGAGCGTTTTCAGGTTGGTACTATAATGGCTCAAAAAGCTCGACATAGCCAGCGCTGTAGCAAATTTGGCCAACTCGGAGGGCTGAAAGGAAAACCCGCCAAAAGAAAACCACGCTGTGGCGCCCTTTGTTTTTGTTCCAAATATTAAAACCGCCATAAGAAAAAAGATGGCGACGCCGTATATGGGATAAGCAAAAGTAGACCAGAACTTCCAGTCAAACAACATGATAAAGGCAAATACGAAAAAGGAAATGCCTACCCAGATCGTTTGTTTGCCTGCCTGTGTACCAAAAAAATCGAAGATATTGCCGGCATAGCCTTCTCCGTAACCCACGGTAAAAACCATGAGCCAACCAATACCTACTAGTCCCAGATAAAGGGAAAAAGTAACCAGGTCAATTTTCCTGGTATAACCGCCTCTGTTCATTCCTAACATGCCACTGCTCAATATGAACCCACCAATTCTTCCGGCTTGATTTTGTCGTCTTTAACGAGGTAGATGCCTGTATATTCTCTTTCCAGGATGTATTTTAAGCGCAGGGCTTCCAATTTTGTAGTGAATGCGCCTGCTCTGAGTTGATAATACGGTGACGAGTGTACCCAATCGATGGGAATACTGGGGTACCTGTATTGGAACGACTGCTTGACGCTTTCCAGGCGTTGCCTGTCGGTTGTTGCCAATAGCTGCACCCGCCAACCCTCTACCGAGGCTTTTGCTTTGTTGCCGTTGATATATGTCTCTACCATCCTGGTAATCAACGGATCTTCCTTAATTTTCACCTGTGCGGTCAATGCAGTGCACCATCCGGCGAGGAGAAGTAAAACGTACCACTTTTTCATATACTTGCACTTTTATATAGAAGTGATAATCGACACACTGGAAGAGCACCCCAGTCGCTGTGCACCGGCATCCAATAATCGCAGGGCATCCTCTTTTGTACGAATACCCCCTGAAGCTTTGATTTTGACACCGCTTCCTTTCAATTGTCCGGCCATCAGTTGTACGACTTTCACTGTGGCGCCTTCTCCGCTATATCCGGTAGAAGTTTTGACAAAATCGGCGTTCAGTTCTTTGCACAAATCACAACAACGTCGTATTTCGTCATCCAGCAACAAGCCCGTTTCGATGATCACTTTTACATGCTTGTCGCGCAAATGGGCGGTGGTAATCATCCTGTCAAGGTCGCTGCTTACAAAATTCCATTGCCCATTTTTCAGTGCGCACAGGTTGATCACCACATCCAGTTCGTCTACTCCCTCGTCTATTGCGCGTTTGATTTCTTCTACTTTGGCCGCGGTAGTTGCGTAACCCATAGGGAAACCTATTACCGTGGCAACTTTTACGGGGCTGTCTGCGAGCAGATCAGCCGCATTGGGCACATAATATGGCGGAATACAAACCGCTGCAAACTGGTATTGCAGGGCTTCGTCGCACACCTTCTGAATATCTGATAACTTGCAGTCAGGTTTCAGTATGGTATGATCAATGAACGATGCAAGGCTCATCCTTTGTTGGGTTAACTCCAATGATAATGCAAAAAGAGCTTTCCTCCATTTGCAGGGCGAAAGTTAACAAAAAATAGCCTTATCCGCATCATTTCCTTAGGTGTTAAACGAGGCGGATATTTTTGGTAGCCATCAACGACCTGACCGGGTGGCGCCAGAAGTTGGCTTGAATGCCGGCGTATGACGGCGTTTTGAATGGTATTGCATATACTTCTGCTTTGAGGTTCCGGTAGCCGGCATAACAAGACGCGGCAATAAACGCCGGTACATAGGTGCGGGTTTGAGAAGGCAGCAGGTGGTCTATATCCCAGTAATTGTTGCAGTTGCTTTTGAGTATAGCGCGCCTCACTTTCGAAGGTCCGCAATTGTATGCAGCGATCACCAGGGTCCAATCTCCAAATTCTTCATACAATGCGGTAAGCAATTGAATGGCTGCTTGCGTCGACTTCTCAGGGTCTTCGCGTTCATCAAGTTTACGGTTGATTACCAAACCATACTTTCTGCCTGTTGCAGGCATAATCTGCCAAATGCCTTTGGCCCCTGCCGTAGATCCGATTTCAGGAAAAAGCCTCGATTCGGCCAAGGGCAAATACTGCAATGCCTCCGGAAGTCCATTTTCCTTCAGCGCCCCGGCAATTTGCGGCAGGTAGTCCGACATGCGCTTTTCCATGGCGCTGCGCACCTTATGACCTAAGGTCGCATATTCTTTTAGCAAAAAACTCACCTTCGACCAATCCTGGACTTCAAACGGTACTTGCGCTTCTCTAGCATAAGTTTGCAAAACAGTCTCGTTGCCCAATATTTGCCTCAAATCCATTTCTCGTGCCGCGCCTGCATATGCAAACAAACATTCGGGGCTCTGCAAGACAAACAGCACTACCTGAAGGGTTGTAAAAATGGGTAGACCTTTCATAACCGGCTTATTTAGTTGTGAATAACGAGCCTTACCCGTATAGCAAACTCATCGTTTGCTTACGAGGTAAAGACAAATACTTATTCGTTAGGAAAATGTAGGATGGTAGCGGTAGGCTAGCTTCTCTCTCAGATTTGATTGTACAATATTAAAACTATTTTTAAAAGAAAATACCACAACAAAACAAATACTTAAAATAAAATATTATTGTATGGCAATAAATTCGATATAAATCGCTGTTAGCAAGAAACGATACCTGATACACTCCTTACCGGCGCACAATAACAAAGGCATCCCGGATGACATATCCGGGATGCCTTTGCTATGTTTCTATGGTGTAAAAACCCTGGGTTAGGGTTTGACTTTTTTGTTGTTGTCGGGCAGGAACAGCAGCAAATGCTGATTGACAACCACTTCGCGGTGTGCCAGTTGGTTCCACTCCATCAGGTCTTCTACGTCGCAGCGGAACAGCATGGCGACTGACTCAATGCGGTCGCCGGGAACGGCTACGTATGATGATTTGAATTTGCCTTGCGGCACTTCTTTATCTACCGACACGCCTGCTTTTTTTGCCAGGTGTTGGCGGAATGCCACAGCGCCGCTGGCAGGTATGATTACAAAGTTGCCGTTTTTGTTGGCGGGTATATACTGCTGCAGATAGCTGGGATTCAGCGCCTTAATCAAAGT
>JAEUUQ010000586.1 GCA_016787505.1 Saprospiraceae bacterium
GCATTTTAAAGGCTTATGCCGGGGTTTGGGAGTATGTGTTATTTGTGGGGAGGAAGTAAATTGGTATCTTGCGGCTTAGAAGTTACTTTATAAAAAATGAACCACCTCACTTCCCGCTTCAACAGCCTCAATTACTTAGCCAGCCACCTGGCCGAAAGCGATAGCTTCGACGTAGACGCCCAGCACTTCGCCCGCCTGGTGCGACAACTTCGCGACGATATATACGACGCTACTTCCTCGCCGGCCATTCTCGACCGACTGGATCAAATCCCCGATCTCAATCTCGATCCCCACGAACGTTCTTTGCTGGAATCCCTGCTGCCCAGTGGCGCACGCAGTATGGTGGGCAATTATCAAAATAAACAAAAGATCCTGGCGCAAGTACAGGAGATTACCCGCGCTTTCAACCGCCTCCGCGATTTGCTACCCCTCCCCCCTTCTGACGAGGAATTTGTGTAGGTTGTAGGTTGTAGGTTGTAGGTTGTAGGTTAAATGTCACCTCGTCACCACCCCTGATGTTTCTGAGTCGTCACCCCCCGGGTCAGTTCCCCGCCGTCACCACCCCCGACTATTCCCCGGACGTCACTAAAATTGAAAATAAATAAACGGTACCACATCCGAACTGGCCGTCTGGATGACAATCCAGATGATGAAGGCAAGGGCAAACGCTTTGCCCAACGCAGGCGCGCCGATGAATACGCGCTCAATAAACCGGTCGAGGCGCAAGGGCATGAAATGGGTGAGAAAAGCAAGTATGATGAGCCCGATTACGGCTTTATATCCTTGTATTATCTGCCAAAATAACTCGGGATGAAAGGCCGAGCCTATCTGCGTCAATACCGCCGAAGTGGTCACCATGGGCGGCACGGGGTTGTTGAAAGCGCCCGCCCGGAAAAACACCCAGCACAGACACACAAAATGAAAAACAAAAATGCTGCTCACCGCTTTGCTCAGTCCGCCCTGTAAGGTTTTTCCGCGCAAAAGCGCCGCTAATTGATCGACCAATAAGGCCAGGGCGAATAAGGCTATCCACATCACGGCTACCAGGGCATTTGCTCGCATATACAAACCGAACTCGTATCCATCAATTTGCGCGCCATTGTACAATCCCCACAATACCCCCGCCCCGATAAGATGGATAACCAACAAAATGATCAGCGAGCGCAGCGATTCGAGCCGGAACCAGCGCCCCAGACCGCCCAAAAACCGGTCGATGGCCAGGGCCAATCCGTGCAAACCACCCCACACGATGAATACCCAACTGGTACCGTGCCACAAGCCGCCCAGCAACATGGTGATCATGAGGTTGACATAGGTGCGTAGCTTGCCTTTGCGGTTGCCGCCGAGGGAGATGTAGAGGTAGTCGCGCAGCCAGGTGGACAAGGATATATGCCAGCGCCGCCAGAATTCCTGGATGCTGGTTGATTTATAAGGCGTATGAAAATTTTCATTTAAATGAAAACCCATCAATAAAGCCAGGCCGATGGCCATATCCGAATAACCCGAAAAGTCGCAGTAGATCTGAAAAGCATAGCCGTATACAGCCATCAGGTTTTCTAACCCCGAATACAAACCCGGATTTTCAAATACACGGTCTACGAAGTTGACGCTGATATAATCGGAAATGACGGCTTTTTTAAATAACCCTCCACAAATAAGCAGCAAGGCTCGCCCCATCTCGGCATGGCTGAGCCCCAGCTTGCGGTTGATCTGCGGCAGAAAGTCGGCCGCCCGCACAATGGGCCCGGCTACCAGCTGCGGGAAAAAGCTGACAAAAAAACCGAAGTCCATGAATTGCACCAGAAACGAACGCCAGTCTTTTACCTTTTCCGTCAAGGGCTCCAGATGACGCCGGTATACGTCGATGCTGTAGCTCATGGTCTGGAACGTGTAAAACGAGATGCCCGCAGGCAGGAAGATGTCCATCAGGTCAAACCCGGAGCCGGTGATGGCATTAACCGAGTTGAGGAAGAAGTTGGTGTATTTAAAATAACCCAACAACCCCAGGTTGGCGGCTATGCTCAGCCACAAGAAAAAACGGCGGCGCGCCTGGGTGGAAGCGTTGTAGATATAATGCCCCAAGGTGAAGTCAATTCCAGTGGAAAGGACTAGCAGCAGCAGATAAATTCCGCTCGATTTATAATAAAAGAAAATGGAAAAAGCCAGGGTGTAAAGGGTGCGGAGGATTGTCCGGTTTTTGAGCGATATGTAAATGGCATAAAAGAACAGGAACACCACAAAAAATTGCGCGCTGCTGAAGATCAGCGGTCGCTGCGGATCGTACACAAAATATTCGGCAATGGCGTCCCAGTTAATTCCTGCTTGCATATTCCCTCATTAATGCGGCAAATAAAAGTTCTCCTTGTACTTCGTATCCTCTGCGGGTAAGGTGTACGTAATCCGACTGGGACAGTTGGGCAGTACGCCAGCGCCGGATAGATCCTTGTCCGCCCATCACGGCATGCAAATCCCAGGAGGCGGCGCCGTGTTTTTCGGCTGCCTGCTTGATGATATTTTTTACGGTGATGCCGTGTGCGTTAGTATATCTGCGCCGGCGCAGGGCGTCGGGGTTGGTCGATAGCAATACGGCGGCGGCGGGCGCTGCTTCGCGGATGGTGGCGAGCAGCTTGTCGATTTCGCGCCTGACTTCTTCCGCATCGAATCGACCACCCAGCGCTTCATTGGTGCCCAGCGAGACGATGATGAGGTCGGGCGCCAGGGCTGATAGCTGTCCGGCAAAATACTCGGCCTGGTTGTAATGCCCGCTGGTGGCGCCGTTTACGCCTACCGAGCTGTACAATACGCCCCTACCCGCCGTATTTTCCAATAAGATGCCGTGCATATGGCTCTCTTTCTGCGAAGCGAGTATTTTTTCTCCTTTGATTGCGAGGCTGTTTGTGCTTGTCGCAAATGTAAACACCGACGAAAAAGCGCTTCCCGCCAGGGTATCGGCCACAAACGGAATCTGCTCAAAAGCATCGGGCGCGTATTTGGGTACGGCTACGCTGCCGCCGCTCACCACCAAGCGTTGTCCGGCCCGAATGCGGGTACTGCGCAATCCATTGAGGCGTTGCAGGGTGCGTACGCTGGTGCCGTAGCGGCGCGCGATATGCGACAGCGTTTCGCCGGATTTGATTTTGTGGTAGCGCTTGGCGCCCGATGCGGTTGTGGTGGATAACTGGGCGCCTGGCTTGATGCGACCGGGAATCAGGTTATAGGCGGTTTCAGTTTTGGGGTAAAAAACGGTAGCCTGGTTGAAGCTGTCGGCGGCGTTTTTCAGGTATACCTCCAGCAAAAAAGGCTGGTTGGTCGTTTTTAATCCAAAACCGCATATGCCCATCGGCGGCCCCGTTTCGCCGTAGGCGCGCCGGCGCGACTCCCACACGGCGTTGCTGCTGCAACGATAATCGGTGGGGCCGTTGGTGCGGGCCAGTTTGTAGGGAAAAACCATTCCGCGGCCGGCCGAGCCGAATTGTTTTTGCATTAAAGACCGGACCTTTCCCGAATAAAAATCGGCCTGGATATGCGAATCACCGATATGTATGATGTGCACCTTGTCGCGTTCACCGCGTTCGAGCGCCGCCAGTTTATCCCAAAAAGTATCGAGCGCTTCGGCTTGCGACAACGTATCTGCTGTAATCAGTAAAAAAGGATAGGCTTGCGACAGGTTGTCAAGTAAGACCTGATAAACATCTGATGCAGAAGAGCTTACTGCAACGGGTTTAACTTGCGGCTCTTGCTGCGCCAAAGCCGGCGCGGCAGCCGAAAGCAGGATATTGAGCACCCATATTTGCAGCATCTTCCTCACAATTTATTATTGAATAAGCTGTCCCAAAGTATCTTTTTTCAAATACTGCGAGTAGCCGTTCATCAGAAAATCCAGCAGCATTTGCGCGGCTTTGTCGGCCCCTTCAAAATTAAAGTGGGCATAATCCAGGTTGGCAAGGCGGGGCGTTTCTTCTTCCACCCATTTGATCATGGCGCCTTCGCCGCCCATCGCTTCGTACAGGCTAAAAAACGCCACGCCGGCATTTTGGGCCGCCTGGCGTTGCGCCTGTGTAATACGGGGTACGCTGGGGTCGGTCATCATCTTGGCGTCGATGCGGGTGGCTTTGTCGGATACCCCGACCACCAGGATATCGGCGCCGGGCAGGTGAGCCTGATAATATTTAATGAGTCGGGTCATTTCCTTTTCGTACCAGCTATAGTCCTCCATTTCGGCATTAAGCACATTTAACCCAAATTGAAGGATTACAAGTTCGTAGTCGAGTTTGGATTGGAATTGCTCCAATACCGCTGGGGTGATATTAGCCAGCAAAATACCCGAATTGCCGCGCGCCGAAAAATTATCGACGATAACTCCCTGCGGGCTTTCGAGGCTTGCCCCAAAGACGGGCAAGGCCGAAGAGGCGCTAAAATCGAGCCGGATGCGGTTGGCGGCGCTTTGGGTAAGCCACACCTCGTTTACGGCATCGCGCCCGTCGAGTGAAATCGTTTGTTCCTCTTTGCCTATAGTAACCGTCAGGTTGGCCGGCTTGAAAACCGTCTGGCTATCGGTTTTTATCGTGCCGTAGAACAAGCGGGCGTTGCTAAAAGTACTGGTACCGGGGTTGAGCCGGGTGGTACCGTAAGATACCCAATGCCCTCCGGTATAAACCGCCGGCGGGGGCATAGTATCCACCAGGGTTGAATCCGCGCTGAGGGTATCGGGTATGGGCGTATAATGCCAAATCGTATAATATTCTCCCGAGATGCCTCGCGGCAGCTTTCGGTAGTTGTTGGCTGTCACCTTGCAGGTATACCAGTTGGGCGAAAACCGGTGCCGTACCGAGCGCCTGAAGCCGCTGACATGCGTAGTGATGGGCACAAAACCGACGCCTTTGCCGCCAAATCGCCGTTGCAGCGAATCGCGCAGCGTCTGGCTAATGAGGTCGCCTTCGATAGAAGAATCGCCGTAATACGCGATGCGAATCTGGCCGTCTCTGGATTGCAAAGCCCTGAAGAAATTCGTGAGCGTGGATAATCCGTCGTAACCCCGCGTTTCTTCGGGTTCTTCAACCGCTAAAGTATCCTCAGGGGGGGTAACAATTTTTTCTTTAGGGTATGAATTATAAAACTTGCCCCAGAAATCGTAGGTGCGGAAGTGTTGTTTGAGAAAAGGAACTTTTTCGTGGATGAACGGGTACACCAATAGTATAGAAGCTGTGGCCAACAGGATCAATAGTGTTTTTGAAAATTGATTAAGCTTCATATACGAGAGTGTCCAATTCGAGGCGTCAAATATACAGAATGGCTTGACACAATAAAAAAATAACAATAAATTGCACACACAATATATTGTATAACC
>JAEUUQ010000587.1 GCA_016787505.1 Saprospiraceae bacterium
TGTGCTTACCCGCATTCACTCCGAGTGTATCACCGGCGACCTGTTTGGCTCCCAGCGCTGCGACTGCGGCGAACAACTCGAACGGGCACTGGAAATGATCGCCGAAGAACACGGCATCTTGTTGTACCTGCGCCAGGAAGGCCGCGGTATCGGCATTATCAATAAACTAAAAGCCTATAATCTCCAGGATATGGGCTTTAACACTATTGACGCCAACCTGCACCTGGGGCTCGAAGTCGATTCGCGCCATTACGACATCGCCATTGAAATGCTGCGTTCGCTTGGTGTAAGCCGTATCAACCTGCTTACCAATAACCCCGACAAAATTGACGCCTTTGAAGATTCTCCTGTCACACTCGTACACCGCATTCCCCTTGTCATTGCGCCAAAAGCCGAAAACGAGGCCTACCTGCGCACCAAGCAACACGATATGGGGCATTTGTTTAATTTGTTTTAGCACTCGGCAGTCGGCGGTCGGCTATCGGTATTCCCCACCTTGTCACCTTGTCACCCTGTCACCTTGTCACCCTGTCACCCTGTCACCCTGTCACCCTGTCACCCTCTTCTCCTTTTTCTCAATTCCATATATTGCAAAACCGCATCTTTTGAAGTCAGCCAATTCCTGCCTTCCTTAAACGCGTCTATTTTTCCTCGCCGGGCCAATAAGCTGATGTATTCCTGTCCGTATGGAAAGCCGGGCTCGCTTACTATGTCGGTAATAGATTGATAATCGTCGTAGGTGTTGTTTAAATTGCTTAGATATATATCCAGTGAACGCTCCAAGGCCTGCATGACCAACAGCAGTAATTTGCCATAATCGCCCTGGTTGGCCCGATTGAGCGCGTCGTAATACTTTTTCCGGTCGTTTTTGAGGATGATAGCAGGTGGGAAGCCTTCTTTCATCAGCAGTAAATTGAAGACAAGTCGGGCCGTTCTGCCGTTGCCGTCAAAAAAAGGATGAATCCACACCAGGCGATGGTGAAAAATGGCGGCCTTGATAACGGGATGGATGGAATTACCGGCATTATTTACCCAGGCAATTAACTCTTCCATAAGGTAGTCGACTTTGAGCGCATTGGGCGGCACAAAATTGGCGCCCGCTATTCGCACGCCTGCGTTGCGGTACCTGCCGGCGAATTCTTTTTCAATTTTTTGTAATACCAAGGCATGTACTGGCAGGATGTTTGCTGCTTGTAGCCGGTATGTGGAATGTACCAACTCCTCTATCAACTCGATAGCCTCCTGATGATTGACGGCTTCAAAATGCTCACGCAGCGTTTTTCCTTGGATTGTCAATCCGTCTTCGATTACCATTTTGGTTTCTTGCAGTGTCAGCCTGTTGCCTTCTATGCTGTTGGAGTGATAGGTCCATTCCAGGGCTAAACTGTTTCTCAACTGCCTGACAGCTGCATCGGACAGAGGACGCAACACATCCAGCCTGTTTTTTTTTTCCTGGATTCTGGCCAGGTGCCGGTCTAAACCCTCGAAGTGAAAGTTGAAGTTTGTCCAATCCATCACACAAAGGTAGGTGATTTTTAATATCGGATAATTGTAAAAATTATTTTAACCGATATTATTTGTCAAAAAAGATACCCGTCTACCGGTTCTGATTTGGGTGGCAGGTCTTTTTCGCCCAACATTTCCCGCAGGTTGCGTTCAACGGTATTGCAGATGGCGCTGAGCGCTACATCGGTCACTTTGTTTTCAAAGGGGTCTTCATTGGCGGCGCCGGTACGTTCCATGATGATAAATACGCCCGCTATGACAAGCGATAGCGGCACTACGAGCCAGGAAAAAGGAAGCAGGGTTTCGCTGGTAAAAAACCCCAACAGCCCGAAAGGTAGCAAAGCCGCAAAAAGCAACACGAAAATACGGGTAAAAAAGTCGTATTGCCGGGGCAGAGGCGTGTTTTTGATGCGCTCGGCGCCCCCCTGGTAGTTAGCCAGGGCCAGCAATTGCCCTTCTATCTGAAAGCTGTCGAAACCGCCCAAGGTGCCTTCAGCCATGGCGGCATAAATATCCCGCCCCATGAGCAGTTGCAGGTGGTTGACTTTATGGTCTTTGGTCATTAATTCCACATACTCCTCTGCAGGCAACAGCGGTTCGATTTCCTGCCAGTTGTTTTGACTGCGCAGTTGCAGCCTAAGCGCATGCACCCAAGCTATCTGCTTGTAAATCAGGCTTTTTTTAAATGCCTCGCTGTGGTTTTTGTCGTAATTGGACTGATTAGCATGGCTGTCGGTAAAAGTGATGACCAGCCGTGCCAATACCCGGCTCGAATTGACGATTCCCCCCCACAAGGTGCGCGCTTCCCACCAGCGGGAATAGGCAGAGTTGTTTCGGAAGGCCACAAATATAGCCAGCGCAGAACCCAATACACCGATGGGCGTAAAGTTGACAGCCAGTTCAGGACGTTTTGTTAAATAAAAAACTAACCACACGGCTACGGCCCACAACAAGGCAAACAGTACCTGGTTTTTGATGTATGCCCACACTCTCAATGGATGAAAATTGCGCTTGATTATCATCGTCTAATTATTTACTGTTTTTCCTAAAATCGCAAAGGTGCATAGTCGTCGTTTCGACTCCGCTCAACGACCAACAAAGATCGCAGTCGTCCTACAGTCGTAAAGTCCTACAGTCGCATAGTCGCAAAGTTTCCCCTAAAAGCTCTTCCGCACAAAACCTCCCCAATTTTCAGAAGGCGTAAAATCGCGGCCAGACTGCTGAAAATCACCGGCCAGGCCAAACTGAAAGCCCTTCCAGTCCAGTCCCAGCCTGATGCGTTCTACGCTAAAAGCATGGCCGTCTTTTCTGAATAAATGATACAATTCCAGGCTGGTATACCATTTCCAATGGGAGCTGATAGCAGGCGTAAAGCGAAAGATGGAAAACCAACTGTATTCGAGGTCTTTTTTCAGTCCCACGGTAGCCAGGCCAAACAGCATCCAATTGGGTTTTGCTTTAAAAATATGCGCACCGGCGTCTGCGGCGGCCCCTGAGGTCTGGCTGATTTTGCCAACGAGGCTGCCGCCGATACCGGCTTTAGAAGTGTAATTCAGGTAGGCGCCCGAAAACAGGTTGGCCCTGTTGTCGTAGTCGACCGTCATGCGGGTGCGGCTGAAGAGCGACCAGCGAAACTGCTGATCAAAAGGCTTGAGCCACTGCAAGTCGGCAAATACATGGCTGTTGCCGGCCATGATTTCCAGGCTTTGCGACCTGGCCGGTATCGCCGCACCCCACAATAGCGCTGCAATCAGAAGTAATCGCCTCACCACAGCAGCTTATTTACCCAACTTTTCTACTACCATTTCAGCGGCTGCAGCGCCCGAGTTTTGCTGCTGTCCGGTAATCAGGTTGCCGTCGGCAATGGCATAGGCGGCAAAAGGCGCAGCTACCTTGAAGTGGGTGCCTGCAATTTTACGGGCTTCGGTTTCGATGCGATAAGGCTGGATTTTCATACCTACGGCCTGGTCGGCGTATTCTTCTTCGGCATCAGCAAAACCCGTCCAGGTCTTTCCGTTTACAAGCAATTCTCCGTTTGGTTTTTTGGCTTCCAATAGCAGCGTGGTAGAGTGGCATACGGCAGCGCTGGGTTTGCCGCTTTCATAGAAGGCGACAAACAGCTTTTCAAGGTCGTGATTGCCACGGAAAGTATACATTGGGCCCTGGCCGCCTACCAGGAAAATAGCGTCGTAATCACCCGGGTTGACATCCGTGAGCTTGCGGGTGTTGTCGAGCATGTTATTGAACCACTCCTGCTGCATATACCCGAGCGAAATGACGTCGTGGGCCGAATAACCGCTTGCATCGGTGGGATTCGAATAGCCGTCCATCATCAGCTTGCCGCCTTCGGTAGAAACGAGTTCTACTTCGTAGCCCGCTTCCTGGAAGACCCTCAAGGGATGGGTAAGCTCCGCAGCCCAAAAGCCGATGGGCCAGCCTGTTTGCGAAGAAGTAGCCGGACTGCTCGCCACCATGAGAATTTTACCTTTTGAAGGCATGCCATGCGCATGCACGTAGTGTTGCGTTTCTTTTATTGCACTCATTTTTTGTCTGATTTTTTTTGCAAAACTACAGCCCATGCTTACCTTTGGCAATATACTTACACATAAGTGCAGTACTTACTTTTTTGAAAGTCCCCAATTGTCTGTTCTCCCTCTATATCTAAAAAAAATTAACTGGAACCCATAACCCATAACCCATAACCCACAACCCACAACCCACAACCCACAACCCACAACAATTAATAATGCCCGATTTCATCTACAACGGAAAAGTCTATTACAACCCGGTGGAGTTCGCCATGGACAGGCTGGGCGGCACCTGGAAAATGCCCATCTTGTGGCGTTTAAAGGACAAAACCTACCGCTTTAGCGAGCTAAAAAAAGCAATTCACCACATTTCCGATAAAATGCTCACCACCCAGTTGCGGGAACTGGAAGCCGACGGATTTATCACCAGAAAAGTATATGCTGTGGTGCCCCCCAAAACGGAGTATTCCATTTCCGAAAAAGGCAGATTATCCATCCCCATCATCGAGCATATTCGCAATTTTGGGCTAGAATTGATGAAAATCGAAGGGGTAGAAACCAGCGACTACAAGTAAACCTGGCCTTCTATGTATACTTAACTTTGGAAGTTCAGTATACATGAAAAAAATCCTCAATTCCTCAAATCCTCCCTCATTGTTTTCCTCCCGAATATTCATTATATTACGGGTATGAAAAAGCAATATACCATCATCATAGCCGGCGCGGGCGGCATTGCCGAAGCAGCCGGATTGCTCCTTGCCGAATGGAGCGAAGTCACGCCCACCCTCTACATCGGGAATCGCACATTGGAAAAGGCTCAAAAGACGGCTAAATGGATTGAGGCGGGTACCACCAAGCCTTGTACCGTGTTTGCTTTCCACTTAACCGCTGATGCGCTCACCGAAGAAATGAGGACTATCTTTCAGCAGGCAGATATCTTGCTCGACTGTCTGCCGGGGGGCTTGGCGCCCAAGATGGCCCGGCTGGCCAAGGCCTTCCACTTGCACTACGCCAATATGACGGAATACGTGGCCGAGACCAACCAAATCACAGACCTGGCCAAGGATGCGGACACGGGGTTTGTACTGCAAACCGGCATCGCTCCGGGCTATATCGACGTGTTGGGACACGGCATGTTCCAGCAATTTTGCCGGGATTTCGGCGTCGACAAAGTGGACAAAATCGAGATGAAGGTCGGCGCCCTTACCGACCATGCCGTGGCGCCTCATTTCTATGGCTTTACCTGGAGCCCCATCGGCGTGGCCACCGAATATGTAAAGGATGCCATAGCCATCCGCGATTACAAAAAAACACAATTACATTCCCTCTCTGAAAGGGGCACGATCATTATCAACGGTATCACCTACGAAGACGACCTGACCTCCGGCGGCGCCGCCGACCTGCCAGATTTCCTGGAAGGCAAAGTGCGCTCGCTCGACTACAAAACGCTGCGGCATCCCGGCCACTATGCATGGGTAAAAACCCTGCTTGCCGCCATGCGCCACGAACAGGACCCGTTTGCTGCGTTTGAGCGCGAAATGTTACGCGCGATCCCCCACGT
>JAEUUQ010000589.1 GCA_016787505.1 Saprospiraceae bacterium
ATCGTAGGGCCCCCAGTCATTGGCTTTGGCAAAAAAGTTGACTTTCAGTTTTTTGTATATCACCCGACCATCCAGTCCGTAGCGGCGAATCGTACGGGCGTCGCTGCCGTTGGCCTGCGCATCGCCTGCATACACATTGGCGATCCATCCGAAGTTGCCGTTCTTTTTGGAAACTATGCGGGCATGTACTTCCCACAAATCCTGGGCGGGGGGAGCCCCCGGGAAGGCAAAGGTGGTGCGCCCGTCGGGCAAGATACCGATGGCGGCATCCTGTGTGGTGGGCAGATGGCGATAAACCAGGCCTGCACTGAGTGCAAGTTTGGCGTCTTCGCTGCGGTCGCTATCCCAATTGTACATCCAGGAGCCGGGTGTGGGGTCGAAAGTGAACAAAATTTCACCTGCCACTTGCTCGCGGTTGCCCCGTACTACGAAGGGGTCGGTAAGGATATTCCGGGGTCTGCCCGGGGCATCTACATCGGCGGGGATAGGACCTTCAATTGGTTTTTGCCACAGGAAGTTGGGCGCTATCTGGAGTTTACCCAGGATATAGGTAAAGCCGGTGAGGAAATTGTATTGGTTGCCGCTGCCGCTGTCTTTGAGCCGCCAGCCGGTGTAAGTCAGCGTCTGGTCAACTCCGCCATTGGCTACCAAACCCTGGGCCGCCGATTGTGCATACCAGTTAAATTTGCCCCCGGTATAGGTCAATTTAATTTTCCCGCCAAAGTTGTCCTCTGTTTTGATTTCATCCTGATAGGCCACGGTTTTGCCCGCTTCTGTTCTGACTACCTGAAAAGCTCTGCCCTGGAGCGGTTGCCCGGCCCACAAGCCGCCAAGGTCTACCCCGAACTTACCAAACGTCCTGTTCAAATGGAGGGATAAGCGCCGGGTTTTGGGCTGGGGAATGGCAAAGGAACTTTCTGTGAGGCCAAGCTGGGCGAGGTCTTCGTGAAAAACTGCGGCAACCGAAGACTTGCCAAATTCTTTCCGGTATTTCAATAGCATGGCCGGGTTGGCGCCCCACCATAGTTGCGGGCCGAAAGCCAGTTTAAAGTTCTTCAACTGCTTTTTGCCTGCCAGTTCCATGCCAAAGGGCGCTATGCCGTTGTAGAGGTCTATCTGAGGGCCGTAGTTGGCCTCCGGATACAGGCCGAAGAAGTCGCCCTCATACCCCCAATGGTAGTGGCCGGTGCGGTAAAAACCTTTGAGGTCGAACATTTTGTGGTTCCACTCATAACCGGCTTGATATACTTGTACCCTATTGAACGATTCTACGGTCAGGTTACCATTAGGACTGTTCACTTGTACCCGGCGGCCCCGGTTTTCATAAAAGATCTGATCTATCGGGTTGGTGGCCACGTTGCCCAATACGTTTACTTCTACGTTAGCCCTGAAGTTGGCAGTCGGGTTGGCCTGCACGCCAATAAAAAAGGATTGTGTGTGGTCAAAACCCAACTGATCGGGGTAAGTGGCGTTACCAGGCACGGGGTTGTTGGGCGTTGAAATCAGACTGCCCCCCGTGTTGTAGGTAGAAAGGTGAGCGCCAAGCCGGCTCAGACTGATCTTTCTGAGTTTTTCCCCTTCGAGGGCCGCCTTGTCTCCGGTGGCTTTTAAAAAAGCATCCCCAACCTGAATGTTGCCGAAGTGCTGCTGAATGGTATTAAGGGAAACGCCGCTAGTATAAGGATTTATCCGGTGAGCTTCCTTCAATGCGTAATAGGCTGTCCGGGGATACAAGCGATAAAACCCCTCTGCGCTGGTCGGGCCTTTGGCACAAACGCCGAACCACTCTTCGTTCATATTGTTTTCGCCGGCTACATAGTCAAACAGGTATCCGCCATTTGACCAGGAGGCATTGGTGTCGTGTACGTCGAGATTTTTGGTCTGCTCAAACTTCCACCAGCCGTCGCTGAACTGGAAGGTAAATCCGCCGATAGCATTGCCGGCTTTGCCCAGTCCGGCAGCATTTTCGTAAATTTCTTTCCAATTGGCCACAACAAACTTGGCCTGTTCTTGCTGCGCCTCTTCCAAAGTGACGGCGTTAAAGGCGTCAGAACCAAACTCCGTTAAGAGTACCGGTTTGCCGTACTCCTTTTTCACCCGGTCGAAAAGGTCGGTGAATGAAGCGCCCCGATACACATTGACGCCAAGAATATCGACATCCTTGCACTGCCTGGCGATAATATCCAGGAACAGCAAATCGCCGTTGCACAAGGCTACCGGGTGCGATTTGTCGATGGCTTTCATGGCCAGAGAAGCCTCATTGAACAGTTTATACAAGTGACCGGCCCGCTCCGTAGATTTTCTGTCTTCCAGGGGGATATCTTCGGTCTCGGCGCCGTCCCAAAAAAGCCCGTAGTTGTTTTCATTGCCCAACAGGTACAACAACAAGCCCGGGGTGTTTTTGTACTCCTCCGCCAGTTCTTTCACTTCTTTCATCAGCAATTCCGCTACCCTGGGGTCGGAGTACTCCGTGTTGGGCGCCCAGACGCCGTCCAGGGTGAGCCCGTAACGGCCGAAGGAGTGATTAAGCATGGTATAGATGCCATGCTTTTCGTATATATACTGTATCCACTTTTTCTGTATGCCGGTGTATACCCGAATGGTGTTGACTCCCATGTTTTTCAACAGGGCCATTTCGTCATCAAGCGCCTTTTCGATGAAGGCATCGGGTTGGTTCCAAAGACTGTAGGAGTAATTTGAGCCGATAGGGAA
The DNA here is from genome assembly GCA_016787505.1 of Saprospiraceae bacterium. Classification (GTDB taxonomy): domain Bacteria; phylum Bacteroidota; class Bacteroidia; order Chitinophagales; family Saprospiraceae; genus JABWBR01. Next base: position 2,713 of record JAEUUQ010000589.1, read on the forward strand.
ATAATCCCAGTTCATTCCATTGACCATCAATGCTTTTCCATCTACCAGGAGTTTTGTCCCGTTTTCGTTTTGATCAATAGCCACCCGGCTAGTCTGTGAAAAGAGGAAAAAGGAAAGACTCAAAAAAATACAGAGTAAAACAACTTCTTTGGACTTCATAATCGTGGTTTTATTTTGGAAAAAGAGCGATAGACCGATGAATCTGCTGTGAAGCTAATCAGGTTTTTTGTATAAAAACACCTATACATTATATATACAAATAAGTACAAGTGCCTAATAGGTTAAAGTTAAAAAATTAAATATTGGTAATCAATGATTTAAATATGACTTTTATCATGTGCAGGGCTTTTTTTCGCAGGCAATTGTATGTATTAAATGAAGGTTGGCAGTCGGCAGTTGGCGGTCGCACGGTCTAATGTGCGTCAACTTTAGAAATAACTCTCGCGATATTTATTATTTGTTTTTGACAATAAGCCAGAATTGGTTTACTTTTAATTCTTGTGGCTTTCTCTGTTTACTAATTTTCCAAATAAAACACTTAATCCCATGAACAAGCAATACCTATTATTACTCCTTTGCGGTATGTACACCGCAACTTCCACTGCACAAATACAAACTCCTCCCTGTGATATTCAGGCCAGAATTTCTATTAGCATTTGTTTTGACCCACCTGGTTGTCTGATACTAAATGCAGTAATTGAAAACGGCTATCCCCCTTATACGTATCTCTGGGACACGGGAAGTACCAATCCAACGATAGCTTACGGCCCGACGGCGCCCGATGTTTGCCATGTGGTGACCATCACCGATTCCAGGGGTTGTTATGCCGTAGCAAGCGATTCTACTACTTGGGAATCGTTATCTTCCAATATTGCTCATCCCGATACTTTCTGGATGGGAGGCTCGGTTTTGGATTTTGATGTAAGTGCGAACGATAGCACGATTCTGGATGATTTTTTACTGGTGCAACCGCCGCTGCATGGAACGCTGACGCTCAACAGCGACGGAACCGGTCAATATATACCTAATGATTCCTGGTGCGGCCCGGATTATTTCAGATATACGGCCCGCAACGACTGTAAGTATACCAATACAATTACTTCGGTAATACTAAAGGAAAATTGCGCCGGCATTATCATTACCAAAAGCGATTGCAACGAGGAATGCAGTGGCAAAGCGTATTTTTACAATGGAAATACCTTGCCGGAACCTTTGACCCTGCAATGGTCTTCAGGCGCCCAAGGCATGGAGGTAACCCAATTATGCGAGGGAAGTGTACAGGTAACGGTCACCGACGGGCTCGGTAATGCGCATGTTTACAGCGCGGAGGTTCCCGCTACCACATTAGAAGCAGCCATTTTCGGCCCTGCGCTGGTTTGCAGAAACCAAAATATCGGCCTGGTGAGCCAGATAAACCTGGAAGGAGAATCAGGCCCGCTCACCTACCAATGGCACGGCTCCGGATTGCAAGCTCAAGGTTCCATTCAAAATAATATAAACGTATCCGGATCTTATGCCGATAGCTTGTATCAATTCAATTTGGTAACGCAATCGGTATTGGGATGTACGGATACCGTTTTTCACCAAACCTATGTTAATCCCCGGCCCAATATCGGTACGATCAGCAATTCCAATGTGTATAATGCTCCCGACACCCTGCGCTTGTCCGCTCCCGTATCAGGGGGTATTCCGCCGCTGACCTATATCTGGACGGGGCCGCAAGGGGTCTTTTCTGATTACCCTGTATTGGTTTGGCCCGATGTAACATCCGCCTTCTCCGGGCAATATCGATTAAAAGTCATTGATCAAAATGGTTGTTTCGATACAGAATTCAAGTCCATAATTATCCCAGACTCCTTAAACAGGACTATTAATTTTTCAACCCCGACCTATCCCCTTTGCGCCAATTCGGATTATGAGTTGCAATTCGGCATGGTAGGCGGAAGCTGGATAACGCCTGATGCGGTTATCTGGACAGGGCCAATTAACTTTTCCTCCACTGAAATATACCCTGTACTCGAGAATTTACACCCCAATATGTCGGGAATGTACCGGGTAGCCGCGACTTATGGCGACCAGGTACTGCGGGATTCTTCGATTATCAATGTCTCATCAAACACGGCCGATATTATTTCAACCAGCCTGATTCCGCCCACTATTTGTTCGGCGCCGACCGACGGCTCCATCAGTTTCGACATTGACGCGCCGGGGCCGTTTAGTGCCAGCGTCACCTGGGGTGGCTCGAGTTACAATTTTATTACTTCCCCCATCACCATCCCCAACGTCCGTCCTTCCAATATTCATACCCTAACCATCAGGACCGGGCATCCGGACGCCTGCAGGATTCGAATCCCTTTAGACATTCCCTACCCCGATTCCATTTCGATTCTTACAACTGCAGCCGGGTGCAATGGGGTAGGCGGCGCCGCATCGCTTATTGCCATTCCGCCCGCCAATAGCATGATATGGAACGTACCCGGGTATCCGTCTAATTCTGACACTATCTTCCAGATTGAAAATGTTCCGCCGGGGCATTATACGGCAAGAATTTACGGCGCAAGCGGCTGCCAATACAACAACGTGCCGTTTACCATCGACCGGTTTCTGGATTTTGATATCCGCATTGATCAACAACCCGATTGCGATAACAGCGAAGGAATTCTCAGCGTAGTATGGGATACTCCGCCGGCTTCACCGCTCACCTATGCCTGGAGCAATGGCGCCAATACCGCTGCCAATCAAAACCTAAGCAGAGGATGGTATTCCGTAACCGTATCAGATGATATGGGTTGTAGCAACCACCGGAATATCTATCTGCCTGCCGATCAAACCTGTTTAGGAAGTATTTCAGGAAGAGCGTTTGTGAATACGGATTGTCTTTGCGCTGCCGACAGCAATTTCTTTGCCGTTCCCAACCTGCGCGTTTGCGTAACAAGCGGGGATTATGTGGATTGTAATTATACGGACTATTCCGGCGCTTACGTACTCGCCTTGCCTCACACAGGTCAATACGAGCTAAGTATTTACGATAACTATCCTTACATTCAGGAAAACTGCGCGCCCTATGCATTTTCGATTGGTAGTCCATACGCAATGCTGACAGGACAAAATATATTTTTGTGTGGCGAGTCGGTTTCCAATGCAGAAATCAGGGGTTTTTGCGGCACGGCACGCCCCGGGTTTCCCTTTCAAACAAAGTTCAGGGTAAAAAATACCGGAACCATTACACTGGACTCCTTATGGGTAAACGCCGTAATTAGTCCTTTGATTGAAATATCCGAAATTTCGCCTCCACCCGCTTCTTTTGATCCGATAACCAATCAAATTTCCTGGCAAATAAATGCAGACCTTACCTGGCTGTCCTACCAGGATTTTGTGGTTAATGGCATCACCATAGGCGCCCTGGGCGATACCATTGTAAACAGTGCGGAAGTAATGACCAATAATATTGATGTCAATTCAGCCGATAACTCGTTTGAATGTTATACCATCGTCACGGGTTCTTACGACCCCAATGACAAATTGGTAACGCCGATGGGCCGCGGTGAAAACGGAGAAATTCTCAGGGGCGATTCTCTGCTCACTTACACGATTCGTTTTCAAAACACAGGTACCGATACGGCATTTACCATAGTCATCAGAGATACGCTTGACCGCTCGGTTTTTGACGTCCACAGCGTACAGCCGCAGATCAGTTCCCACCCCTACCGGCTCGATGTGGAGGGGGATAATATCCTTGTTTTTACCTTTGACAATATCATGCTGCCCGATTCGGGGCGAACCCAGGCAGGTAGTCAGGGATATATAATTTTCAATATAGAACTACTGGAAGGGCTGGCCATAGGCACGGAAATCACCAATACGGCAGCTATTTATTTTGACTTTAATGATCCGGTGATTACCAATGTAACTATTAATACGCTCACTCCAACCCGGGAAATTCCCATACCCGGGCCAAAGCTAATGCTCTATCCCAATCCAACCGCTGGTGAAATAACGGCCATATTAGGGCTTGCCCAATCTACCAACGGTTTAGCAATAAGCCTGTACAACATGCAAGGAATCTGCCTGTTAGAACACAACGCTACTAACCGGTATACGCCAGGGGAATATGCCTTTCCTTTCAATTTAAGACAATGGCCCTCCGGGGTTTATTTCTTACAAATTAAAACTGAATTTGGAACAATATCCCGAAAACTGATTTTGCAGCATTGAAATAAAAATAACAATACAGTATACCGGTGTAAAATACTCGACTCCGCTCAACGACCGGCCCAGTCTTCTCTGTAGGTCATTGAGCGGAGTCGAAATGACCGACCACACAGATGTTCGTTTCGACTCCGCTCAACGAACGGCAAAAATCTCCCTGCTGGCGCGAGGTTCCACCACGTGCCGTCCTTAGCCGTCCTCAAAGCCGCTTCCCAATCTGCTCCAAAAACCACTGCCGTTCTGTCAGCACGGGGGTGTCGAGTACTTTTTGGCGGAACAACCCGGCCTCGCGGGCGTCGTACCAGTTGATCTTCGTCATTTTATCCATCAATTGGGCGATGTGGAGGTAGTTTTCGCGGTGGTAGCCGAGTACCTTCTTGCGGCGGATGTATATGACGGTGCTCGACAGCAGGTTGTCGAGAGCCTCCCATTCTTCCAGTTCGAAATACATTTTGGCCAAAAGCACTTTGGCGCCGAGGTTGTGGAGCATGTCGTCGTATTCCATCTGGCTCAATAGCGGCATGGCACGGGTATAATCGCCGGTTTCGTAATAATATTTGGCCAGGTTGAAATTCAGGCTGCCCTCGCGGTGGTTGTGGGGCAGCATGTCTTTGTATTGGTGGATAAACCGGTAAATCCAGTCGAACTGCTTCAGCTTGAGTCCGGCGATGACGATATTGTTGTAAGTCCAGCGCGACAATAGCCCGTCTTCGAGGAAGGCCCCTGTTTCGAGTCCCGTTTGGTATAGCTCGAATACTTCGGCCACGTAGGCCGACTGCCCGCTGTTGATGCGCCGGATGCAAAAATTGATGGCCAGCAGGTAGATATCGCGGAGTTCGGCGCTGGGAAAGCGAGTACTGTGCTCGCCAAGTAGCTGTTTGACTTTCAGAAAATGCTCGTCGGCCTCCGGGATAGCCAGTGCCTGGTAAGCGTGGTAATACACGGCCACGGCGGGCACGGCCAGCAGCCGCTCAAGTTCGGCATGCGACAAAATAACGCCCAGCAGTCCCAGCGAATACTGGGTATTGACCAGCGCCTGGTGGCTGAGCATGATACACGCATTTTTCAGCTTTTCGCCCAGGTAGGCCGTGTCGAGCGCGTCCGACATTTCATCAAAATTAAAGGGCCGGGTTCTGCCTTCTTTTCGCGAACGCGAAAACACCTCCTGCTGTAGCCGGTATTCGTCAAAATAATACCCGCTATGGCGCAGCGGTTGTTTTTCCTGCTGACGGCGGAGTTTGTCCAAGCGATTGGAGGCTGCTTCCGTCAGCCCTTTTTTTTCGTAAGCTTGCGCCAAATGCAAAGCATTCGAAAACAGGCGCTGTTGCTGTTCCTGCCAGGTCAGAAATTGTTCTGTTATTTTTAATAAATACGAACTAACATGATAGAGCTTGTCGAGGTCGACAGTTTCGCCGGGAAACAATCGCCGGCACAAATCCAATTTATCTACTTCCTTTTGCGGCCTTTGCAGGCAGGGCTTCAACAAGCGGTACAACTTCCACACGTCTTTGTGGGGGTTAACCACCGGCGATTGCAGGAATTGTTCCAACAATTTGATTTCTTCCTTGTCGAAGGTTTGTAAAAGCAAAAGTATTTTGAAAGATTTCATTCGAGATTAAAAACTATAATAAATTGTTTATTAATAATTTAAAATTACAATTATATAAAATTTAGTCGAGATTATAGCTTTTTTGTTTTTGTAAAATAGCCGTAATAGGTCGACCTTTCCAATAAATTCAAATTATGCGCAACTACCGGCACATATACGTACTATTGGCGATTGCCTTGTGGTGGCAGTTACCCCAGGCTGCCGGCCAGGGCTGGCGGCAATTTTACGGCGGGGCTGGCAGCGAAATCTGGCAAGAGGTCATCGCTCTCCCATCCGGTGGATTTGCTGCCGCCGGTTTTGACAATCATAACTCGCCGGATGCTCTGTATTTTGCCATCGTAGATGAAGACGGCGATACGATTATAACGACTGTTCAAGCTATCGATTCTTTTTATTTGTACGTATCCGGGCTGGCGGCGCTGCCCACAGGCGGTTTTTTGGTAAATGGCACCCTAAACCACCCTGCCACTAATTCGCAACAAGCCTGGATGGGGCGCCTGGACGATAATGGTATACTAACCGATTCTTATTTCCTGGGATTAGATTCCTGCTCCAGCATCTCGGCGCTTGTAGCTGAAACGGGTAAGGTGGCTATTGTCGGCAGCAAATTTTACTATACCGGCAATCAATACGACGCTTTTGCTGCAATGGCAGATACGGCCGGCAATATGGTGTGGACCTACGACAGCGGCAACCCGGAATTCGATACCTTCTACGACCTGGAGTTAGCCCCCGATGGCGGTTTGTGGGCCGTCGGCTACCGTTTTTCCCTTAACAGCCTCACCCACGATATTTTTTTGGCGCGATTTGACGCGAATGGCTTGCTGTTGTGGGAAAGGGAAATAGACCTTGGCAATTTCGAAGCGGGCTACAAATTAGCCTTGACCCCCGAAGGCGACCTGGCTATCGCCGTGTTGTCTTATAACG